>JAZLFI010000036.1:0-5557 GCA_045615725.1 Oscillospiraceae bacterium | reverse complement strand
TGCAAAGGGCGGCGGCGAAACCGAAAAGCAGATTTACCGCTTTATGAAGGGTGACAGCGACCTTGCGCTTCGCTTTGACCTGACCGTACCTCTTGCAAAATACGTTGCACAGAACTACGGAAACCTCACATTCCCGTTCCGCCGCTATCAGATTGGCAAGGTTTACCGCGGCGAACGCGCACAGCGCGGCAGATTCCGCGAGTTTTATCAGGCCGACATCGACATCATCGGCGACGGCAAGCTCGATATCATAAACGAGGCTGAAATCCCCGCAATCATTTACAGAAGCTTTTCCGAGCTCGGCCTTAAGAAGTTTAAGATTAAGGTCAATAACCGCAAGCTCCTAAACGGCTTTTTCTCCCTTGCGGGCATGAGCGAAAAAGCGGGCGACATCATGCGCACCATCGACAAGATGGACAAGATAGGCGCAACCAAGGTCCGCCAGCTTCTTATGGACGAGATTAAAATGTTCTCCCATAAGGCGGATGATATCATGGACTTCATGGCAATCTGTGGAACTACCGAGGAGGTAATCGCAGGCCTTGAGCGCTACAGGGGCATGGACGAAACCTTTGATCTCGGCCTTGAAGAGATTAAGACCGTTGCAAAGTATCTTGCAGACTTCGGCGTTCCCGAGGAAAACTTCGCAATCGACCTTTCAATAGCAAGAGGTCTTGACTATTATACGGGCACGGTTTACGAAACCGAGATGATTGAACACCCCGAGATAGGCTCTATCTGCTCAGGCGGCAGATACGATAACCTTGCCGAGTATTACACCGACAAACAGCTTCCCGGTGTCGGCATTTCAATCGGTCTTACAAGACTTTTCTATGTTCTCAACGAGCAGGGACTTCTGTCCGACGAGATTATCTCCGCTCCCGCGGATGCACTTGTAATCCCCATGTCCGAGGATCTGGGCTACGCAATCTCCGCCGCAACCGCTCTGCGCAACGCAGGTGTTCGTACCCAGCTTTACTGCGAGCAGAAGAAGTTCAAGGCAAAGATGAGCTATGCCGACAAGCTTTCCATTCCTTACGTCGTGCTCATTGGCGAGGACGAGATAAACGCAGGCGTTGTTGCCGTGAAGAATATGCAAAGCGGCGAGCAGGTAAAGCTCAGTCCCGAGGAAGCGGCAAAGTTTATTAAAGAAGATATCACCCGCCGCGGCGAAATTGCCGTTATTAAGGGTTAATCAGGAGTAATCAGGAGGCAATATATGACACAGTCACGCACACATACCTGCAACGAGCTCAGAATTGAGCATGTCGGTCAGAAGGTTAAAATAGTCGGCTGGATGGAAAACGTCCGCGAGGTCGGCCAGAATTTTGCATTTGTAGTTGTCCGCGATTTCTACGGCACCACTCAGGTAGTCGTCGAGACCGAGGATATGATGAAGATAGTCAAGTCCGTCAACAAGGAAAGCACCATTTCCGTTGAGGGAACTGTCCGCGAGCGCGACAGCAAGAACCCCAAGCAGGCAACGGGCGATGTTGAAGTCGTACCCGAGAAGATTGAAATTCTCGGTCGCTGCCGCTACAACGAACTGCCTTTCGAGATTAACCGCAGTACCGACGCTGACGAAACCGCACGTTTAAAGTACCGCTACCTCGACCTGAGAAACCCCGCGGTAAAGAAGAATATTGTCATGCGCTGCAATGTCGTTGCGGCTCTGCGTCAGGCAATGATGGAGCACGATTTCCTTGAGATTACAACTCCTATCCTTACTGCATCCAGCCCCGAGGGTGCACGCGACTATCTCGTTCCCGCGAGAAAGCACCCCGGCAAGTTCTATGCTCTGCCTCAGGCACCTCAGCAGTTTAAACAGCTTCTGATGACTTCCGGCTTTGACCGCTATTTCCAGATTGCACCCTGCTTCCGCGACGAGGATGCACGCGGCGACCGCTCTCCCGGCGAGTTCTACCAGCTTGATATGGAGATGGCATTTGCGAATCAGGACGATGTTTTCGAGGTCATTGAGGATGTTCTGCCTCCCATTTTTGCAAAGTACGGTACTTACAATATAGCTTCCGAAGCCCCCTTCAAGCGCATCGGCTTTGTTGAAGCAATGGAAAAGTACGGCTCGGATAAGCCCGACCTTCGCATTGACCTTGAGGTGCAGGATATCACCGAGCTTTGCCAGAACACCGAATTTCCTCCCTTTGCAGAGGGCAACACCGTAAAGGCAATCGTTGTTTCCGGCTGTGACATGACCAGAAAGAACATCGACAAGCTCTGCTCAAACGTCGAGGTTCAGGCAGGTCAGAAGCCTTATTGGTTTAAGCTCGACGAAAACGGCGAGATAGTCGGCGGTATCGCAAAGTTCCTGCAGGACAGAAAAGACGCAGTTATCGAAAAGCTGGGTCTTGAGCCCGGATGCCTCGTCGGTGTCACAGCGGGTAAAAAGCTTGCAGCACAGAAGACCGCAGGCGTTATGCTGAAGATGCTCGGCACTGCAGTTCCCGGTCATATGGACAAGGAACGCTATGAATTCTGCTGGATGGTTGACTTCCCCATGTACGAGATAGGCGAGGAGTCGGGCGAGCTGGAGTTCTGCCACACCCCCTTCTCCATGCCCAACGGCGGCCTTGAAATTCTCGAAAAAGCCGAAAAGGGCGAGGTTGACCCTCTCTCCATCACCGCATTCCAGTACGATCTGGTCTGCAACGGCGTTGAGCTTTCCTCGGGCGCAGTTCGCAACCACGACCCCGAGATTATGATAAAGGCGTTTGAAATGGTACGTCTGGGCGAGGACGATGTTAAGGCAAAGTTCCCCGCAATGTACAACGCATTCTGCTACGGCGCTCCTCCTCACGCAGGTATTGCACCGGGCGTTGACCGTATGGTAATGCTCCTTTCCGGCGCCGAGACCATCCGCGAGGTCATTCCGTTCCCCATGAACAAGAATGCTCAGGACATCATGATGGGCGCACCCGGCGAGGTCGAGCAAAAACAGCTTGACGAGCTTCATATCGCCATCGTCGCAAGCGAAGAAGAATAATCAACATAAGGGACTGCCTTTTTGCAGTCCCTTTGCTTAAATGAGGGCATATTATGATTGCAACCATACATTCCCTTGGAGTCAAGGGCATAGGCGGCTACGCTGTGACCGCTGAATGCTATGTGTCCAACGGACTTGCAAATTTTGATATAGTGGGACTTCCCGATGCCGCCGTTAAAGAGGCGAGGGAGAGAGTCCGCGCCGCTATTAAGAATAACGGCTTTAAGTTCCCCATAAGCCGCGTGACTGTTAACCTTGCGCCTGCGGATACGAAAAAGGCGGGCACGGTCTATGATTTGCCCATACTGCTCGGCATCCTTGCCGCAACGGGGATTATTAAACAGCCGCAGGCAGACTGTGCATTTTTCGGTGAGCTTTCGCTGACGGGCGAGGTAAGACCCGTAAGCGGTGCGCTTCCCATGGCTATTGCCGCGGCAAGAGAGGGAATAGAAAAACTGTTCGTTCCCGCCGATAACGCGGAGGAAGCGGCATACGCAGAAAATATTTCGGTTTATCCCGTGAAGAACGTGGCGGAGCTTATTGCACACCTGCGCGGCGAAGATGAAATTCTACCTGCCGTTGCACCTGAATTCAAGGCAGACGAGGCAAGCTATCCCGATTTTGCGGATGTCAAGGGACAGGAGAATGTCAAGCGTGCAATGGAGATTGCCGCCGCAGGCGGTCACAATATTCTGCTTGTCGGCCCTCCCGGAGCGGGCAAGAGCATGATGAGCAAGCGCCTTCCCGGCATACTCCCCGACATGACGAGAGAGGAAATGCTCTCATCCACCGAAATATACTCCGTTTCGGGACTCACGGGGAAGAATAACCCCATAGTTTCTACAAGACCTTTCCGTTCACCCCACCACACCGTTTCAGCCGCGGCAATGGCAGGCGGCGGAGCAGGACTCAAACCGGGTGAAATAAGCCTTGCGCAGAATGGTGTTCTGTTTCTTGACGAGCTTCCCGAGTTCAGAAAGGACGTGCTTGAAGTCCTGCGCCAGCCCCTTGAGGACGGGGAAGTGACTGTTTCCCGTGTTGCGGGAAGCGTCACATATCCCGCTGACTTCATGCTTGTCTGCGCAATGAACCCATGCAAGTGCGGCTGGTACGGTCACCCCTCGGGGCGTTGCCGCTGTACCGCAAACGAGGTCAGAAACTACCACAGCAAAATCTCGGGTCCCATGCTGGACAGAATTGATATAATCGTGGAAGCACCCGCCCTTGAGTATGAAGAGCTCAAAAACCGCGCACCCGCCGAAAGCTCGAAGGAGATTAAGGCAAGAGTGAATATGGCGAGAAGCGCACAGCAGAAGCGCTTTGAGGGTACAAAGCTTACAAAAAACGCGGATATGGACACCAAGGCACTGAATAAATACTGCGAGCTTACTCCCGAGTGCGAGGAGCTTATGCACAATGCATTTGACCGAATGGGACTCACCGCGAGAAGCTACGACAGAATCCTCCGCGTTGCAAGAACAATCGCGGACCTTGAGGGCTGTGAGAGTATCGAGGCAACGCATATTGCCGAAGCAATACAGTACAGAACATACGATTTCAGAGAGAGCGACGAATGAAAGAACTCAGCATAAAGAAAAACGACGCAGGGCAGAGGCTTGACCGCTTTGTCGGCAAGGCGGTGCCGCTTCTTCCCGAGTCGCTTCTGCAAAAGTATATACGTCTTAAGCGAATTAAGCTCAACGGAAAAGGCGCAAAGAGGGATACCCGCCTTAACGAGGGCGATGTCCTGCAGCTTTATATAAACGATGAGTTTTTCGAAAAACCCAGAGAGGAAAACTCATATCTCAAGGTGGGAACGCCCAAGCTCAACATCGTTTATGAGGATGAAAATATCCTGCTCGTTGATAAAAAGCCCGGTGTGCTGTGCCACAGCGCAGGCCAGTGGGATTATAACACCCTCATCGCCAACATTCAGGCATATATGGCGCAGAAGGGCGAATGGAAGCCGAAGGAGGAAAACTCCTTTGCGCCGGCACTGTGCAACCGCATTGACCGCAACACCGGCGGCATCGTAATCGCGGCGAAAAACGCAGAAGCACTGAGAATTTTAAACGACAAGATAAAAGACCGCGAGATTGAAAAATACTATCTCTGCGCGGTGCAGGGAAGACCGAAACCGCCAGAGGGCAGACTCGAGAACTATCTCTTCAAGGATGCAAGCAAAAATCAGGTGTTCGTAAAGAATAAGCCCGAGCCCGGTGCAAAGACCGCTGTCACCGAGTACAGACTCATCAGCTCGAAGGGTGCGCTGTCGCTGGTGGAGTGCCATCTCCTCACGGGCAGAACTCATCAGATAAGAGCGCAGATGGCCCATGCGGGCTGGCCGCTTTTAGGTGACGGAAAGTACGGCAGAGAGAAGTTCAACAAGAGCTTTGACGAAAAAGGTCAGGCGCATTATTCCTATAAGTTAGAGTTTGCATTCCCCACGGATGCAGGCTGTCTTGAGTACCTGCGCGGCAGGGTTTTTATGGTCAAATCCGTTGATTTCGTCGAGAAATATTTCGGAATAACAGATGTAGATACTCTGTAATAAAA
>JAZLFI010000035.1:0-10957 GCA_045615725.1 Oscillospiraceae bacterium | reverse complement strand
ATTATTGATATCTAAATTAGAATATATATTATAGTAGCAGAAAAAGATACAATATGCAATAGGGAGAGTGATTATATGGCAAAATTTGTTGCTCGCAAGCCTGAAAAAGAAGTTATTTCCATGCGTATTTCCACAGATATTTTGCAGACCATCGATGAAAAAGCCGCTAAAATCGGCATCAGCAGAAATGAGCTTATTAATCAAATGATTTCCTATGCGTTGGATAATATGGAAGACTCCGAAAATGATTAAAACTACCACTCAGTTTGTGTGGTAGTTTTTTCTATTATTAGCAATAAAAGCAAAACTCCTCCGCCGATGGCGGAGGAGTTTTGCTTTATCAGCGGTATTTATCAGTACATGCCGCCCATGTCGGGTGCGGGGGCTACGGGTGCTGGGGGTACGGGGATATCGGTTACGAGGCTCTCGGTGGTGAGTACCATGGATGCAACGGATGCGGCATTCTCCAGTGCGCTGCGGCAGACCTTGGTCGGGTCGATGATGCCCATCTTAATCATATCGCCGTAAACATCGTTTGCGGCATCAAAGCCGAAGTTTGCTTCCTCGCTGTTATAAACCTTATCGAGTATTACTGCGCCCTGCAGACCTGCGTTTGCGGCAATCTGCATTACGGGTGCCTTGAGTGCCTTTGCAATCATTGCGGCGCCGGTCTTCTCGTCGCCCTCGAGGGTTGCGGTGAGCTCGTCGGCTGCCTTGGATGCGACAACATATGCGGTGCCGCCGCCGGCTACGATGCCCTCTTCAACTGCCGCACGGGTTGCGTTGAGTGCGTCCTCGATGCGGAGCTTCTTCTCCTTCATCTCGGTCTCTGTTGCCGCGCCGACCTTGATAACTGCTACGCCGCCTGCCAGCTTTGCAAGGCGCTCCTGGAGCTTTTCCTTGTCGTATTCGGAGGTGGTGGTTTCAATCTGTGCGTTAATCTGTGCGATGCGGGACTTGATATCGTAAGCCTCGCCTGCGCCGTCAACGATAACGGTGTTTTCCTTGGTGACCTTAACCTGACGTGCCTGACCGAGCATACTCAGGTCTGCGTTCTGCAGTTCCATGCCCAGATCTGCGGATACTACCTGACCGCCGGTGAGGACTGCGATATCCTGAAGCATTTCCTTGCGGCGATCGCCGAAGCCGGGTGCCTTTACGCATACGCAGGTGAAGGTGCCGCGGAGCTTATTGAGGATAATGGTTGCAAGAGCTTCGCCCTCGATGTCCTCTGCGATGATGAGGAGCTTTCTGCCTGCCTTGACAATCTGCTCGAGCAGGGGCAGAACTTCCTGAATGTTGGAAATCTTCTTATCGGTGATGAGGATGAGAGCATCGTCAAGAACTGCTTCCATCTTTTCCATATCGGTTGCCATGTAGGGGCTGAGGTAGCCGCGGTCAAACTGCATGCCTTCAACGACTTCGCTGTAGGTCTCTGCGGTCTTGGACTCTTCAATGGTGATAACGCCGTTCTGGCTCACCTTTTCCATTGCTTCTGCAATCAGAGTGCCGATGACTTCGTCGCCGGAGGATATTGCGCCGACCTTTGCGATATCGCCGGAGCCGGAAACGGGCTGGGAATTGGCGCGGATTGCTTCAACAGCGGCCTCGGTTGCCTTTTTGATGCCCTTCTTCATAATCATGGGGTTTGCACCTGCGGCAAGGTTCTTCAGGCCTTCGGAAATCATTGCCTGTGCGAGAACGGTTGCGGAGGTGGTGCCGTCGCCAGCGACGTCGTTGGTCTTGGTGGAAACTTCCTTAATCATCTGTGCACCCATGTTCTCAAAGGGATCGTCAAGTTCGATTTCCTTTGCGATGGTAACACCGTCATTGGTAATCAGAGGTGCGCCGAACTTCTTATCGAGAACAACGTTGCGGCCCTTGGGTCCCAGAGTAATCTTGACGGTATCAGCAAGCTGATTTATGCCGCTTTCTATTGCCTTGCGTGCTTCTTCGCCGTATATAATCTGTTTTGCCATAATTAATTCGCTCCTTTATTACTCAACTGTTGCAAGAATGTCGGACTGGCGTACGATGGTGTACTCAACGTCTTCGAGCTTTATCTTGCTACCTGTGTACTTGCCGACGAGAACCTTATCGCCGACCTTGACTTCCATCTTAACTTCGTTGCCGTCAACGATGCCCCCGGGGCCGACTTCGGTAACTTCATAAATTTCGGGCTTTTCCTGTGCGGATGCGGCAAGGAAAATGCCGCTCTGAGTCTTCTCTTCCGCCTCGCGCTGAACGAGTACAACTCTGTCTGCCAAAGGTTTAAGCTTCATTATATATACCTCCAATAATTATATTCAAAACTTCAATCGAGTTAGCACTCTTTTGCTTTGAGTGCTAACTCGATTATTATAATAGCACGTTTTCAGAATTTTTCAAGTACTTATGCGGAAAAATTTTCAATAATTTTTATATATTTTCCCTTACGAGTTTTTAAAAATACATGAAAAGGTCGCATTTAATCATGCCGTTATAGAGCTTGCGCTTTTTGTCGGCGGTTTTGCCGAAGGTGCGTTCAAACTCCGTATGGGATGACAGCAAATAAAGCTTCCAGTTTTCCGTGTTGCGCCAAGCTTCGCCGAAGCCGCGGTAGAGCATCTCCGCCTCCTGCTTTTCCATAATGCGTTCGCCGTAAGGGGGATTTGTAACTATTATGCCCTTTTCGGTTACGCGGTCAAACTTTGTTGCGTCGGCTTTTTCAAAGCGTACGACGTCAAGTACTCCCGCTCTTGCCGCGTTTTCCTTTGCAATCTCGAGTGCGTTGGGGTCTATATCCGAGCCGATAATGCGGTAGTCGCCATGGAATTCTTTGTCGCGGGCTTCTTCCCTGACCTTGGTCCAGATATCCACATCAAAGCCGCTCCACTTCATTGCGGAAAAATCACGGTTTAAACCGGGGGCGCGGTTTTTGGCAATGAGTGCCGCCTCAATGGGGATAGTGCCGCTTCCGCAGAAGGGGTCGCAGAAATCCTCCCTGCCGCGGTAACGCGACAGCGTTACCATTGCCGCCGCCATGGTTTCCTTAAGCGGTGCGGCATTGTGGGCGGGACGGTAGCCGCGCTTGTGCAGGCCCTCGCCAGAGGTATCAATGCAAAGGGATGCAACATCTTTCATAATGGAAAACTGTATCTGATAGGTTTCTCCGTCTTCGGGGAACCACTGGATGCCGTAAACACTCTTAAGGCGTTCAACGACTGCCTTTTTGATTATCTTCTGGCAGTCGGACACGGAAAAGAGCTTTGAATTAAGGCTGTAGCCCTTGACGGGGAATGCGCCGTTTTTCGGGATGAGCATTTCCCAGGGAAGCGCTTTCGTTTTCTCGAAAAGCTCGTCAAAAGTGTTGGCTTCGAATTTGCCCAGTTCGATTAAGACTCGCTCGCCGATGCGCAGATTTACGTTTGCGCGGGCAATCGCTTCAAAGTCGCCGGAGAAATAAACTCTGCCGTTTTCGGAATGGACGTTTTCCTGCTTCATGCGCTTAAGCTCATCGGCGATAGGTCCCTCAAGACCCAGCAGGCATGGTACGCAAAGCTCAAAATTACTGTTCATTTTATCAGCTCCAACTGTTATAGATTAGCCTCTCAACCGCGTTGAGAGGGGCAAACAAATGATACCCGATTTATTTGGCTTTGTAAATATACAAGTATGCTCTTTTTTTACATTTTATTAACCTTTGCTTTTTCGCATAATGTATAATATAGTTATTACATATAAAAATTTATTCAGGGGGAAATAATATGAATAAAAAAGCCCTCGTTGTTGAAGACGACGCAAACATTGCCGAGCTTCTCATGCTCTATCTTGAAAAGGACGGCTTTGAGGTGAAAATCGCCGGTGACGGCGGCAAGGCAATAAGCGAATTTAACGCTTTCCAGCCTGACCTCGTTCTGCTTGACATCATGCTTCCCGTTATGGACGGCATACAGGTCTGCAAGGAAATCCGCAAGGACAGCGCAGTTCCCATTATCATGCTGACCGCCAAGGGTGAAACCGCGGACAAGATTACAGGTCTTGACTCCGGTGCTGATGACTATGTAACCAAGCCCTTTGAGATAAAAGAGCTTCTTGCGCGTATTCACGCTGTCATGCGCCGCACGGATATCGAAGATTTGCCCAAGGAGAAAAAGCTCTGCTATGACAAGCTCATCATTAATCTCGATTCCTATGAGCTTATTGTCGACGATGTCAAGATTGACACTCCGCCCAAAGAGATGGAGCTTCTCTATCACCTTGCCGCATCTCCCAACATTGTATTCACCCGCAACCAGCTTCTTGACGAGGTTTGGGGTTTTGACTATTTCGGCGACTCCCGTACAGTTGACGTCCACATAAAGCGCCTGCGCGAAAAGCTCGAGGGTGTTTCCTCCGAATGGTCGCTCAAAACCGTCTGGGGTGTAGGATATAAATTTGAAGTTGCAAAATAAAGCATGAAAAGTATTTATTTCAGAAACTTTCTTGCCACCGCGATACTGGTTTTCAGCTGTTTCCTCATTCTCGGAATAGCATTTTTCTTTCTCGGACGCGGATATCTTATAAACGATACTCAGGAAAGACTGAATGCCAACGCCGACGAGGTAGTACGTACCGCGTCGGCGCTTAGCCGTCAGGAGAATCTTGAAAGCCTTAACCTGCGCGTGACTATCTCTTCCCTTGCCAACAGCACGAAGAGCCACATTTTCATAACCGATGCAGGCGGCACGGTTGTTTCCTGCTCGGACAACACCTTTTTCTGCGAGCACCTTTACCGCCAGATTGACGAGTCCATAATAAGAGGGCTGAGCACAGACGGCTCAATCGATAAGTTTTCAAGCCTCAACGGCTTCTACCCCGACGAACGCTTTGTCGTGGCAAAGCCCATATTCGCCGACAACATTATTCTTGGCTACGCTTTTGTCACAAGCGCAGGTTTATCTCTCTCGGGTGTATGGAGCGCATTCATCGGTGTAGCTCTGACCGTTGCCGTTGCTGTCATGTGCATCGCGGTTCTAATGTCCCTCATTTTTTCTAAAAAGATGTCCGAGCCTTTGGATGAAATGGCGCGCGCCGCGAGAAAATTTGCCCACGGCGACTTCTCCGTCCGCGTTGCTGACCCGGGCAACCGCGACGACGAGGTTGGCGCGTTGCAGGCATCCTTTAACAACATGGCCGACTCGCTTGAAAAATCCGAGGAGCACCGCAAAGCGTTTATTGCGAACATTTCCCATGAGCTGAGAACGCCCATGACCACAATCGCAGGCTTTGCCGACGGCATACTCGACGGCACCATCCCCCGTGAGCAGGAGGATAAATATCTCCAAAAGATTGCCGACGAAACCCGCAGGCTTTCAAGGCTCACGAGAAACATGCTGAGCATCGCGCAAACACAAAGCAACGCGGTTGACATAACTCGTCGCTCCAAGTTCGATATATCCGAACTTCTGCTGAAAACACTGCTCAGCTTTGAGGGACGCGCAACGGAGAAAAAACTTGATGTTGACCCTCAGCTTCCCGAGGACCCCATGATTGTATTTGCCGATGCAGACTCTATTACGCAGGTGCTCTATAACCTGCTCGACAATGCTGTAAAGTTTGCCGCCGAGGGAAGCGTAATCACCATTCGTCTTTATAAGCGCGACAGCAAAGCATATATTTCCATAAGCGACCGAGGCGAGACAATCCCCCCGGACGACCTTCCTTATATTTTCGACAGATTCCACAAATCCGACCGCTCCCGCAGTCTTGATAAGGACGGCGTAGGTCTCGGTCTCTACCTTGTAAAAACCATAATCGACAGTCACGACGAAGACATCGCCGTTACAAGCCGCGACGGAGTCACAACCTTCGTGTTCACTCTGCCGCTGGCAATGTAAAGGAGAAAGAATGGAAGATAACTGGTATAATTCCAACGACAACTGGTACGGCTCAAACAGTGCTTACACTGCTGACAGCGCGCCTAAACAGTCCACATACGAAAGCGCCGACGAGAAAAACAAAAAACGCCGTCCGCGTATAATCGCGCTTATCGTCTGCCTCGGTGTTATTGCCGCAGCGGCGGCATGCATATTATTCTTCGGAAAAAACGGCAAGAGCGAATACAACCCCACAGAAGTTCTCCCTAGGGACTGGCATGACTACATGGAGGAATACTACGCGGGAACAAGCACTGAAGCGCAGGAAGAAATTAATATTCCCAAGCTTGAAAAGGCAGAAAGCTTCTCGCTCAAGCTTTCCGAGAATGCAGACGCATCCCTTTCCACCAAGGAAATATACGCAAAATGCGCTCCGTCTATTGTCTGCCTTACCGCAACCGACGAAAACAAGCTTTCGTATTACAGCTGGGGCACGGGCATCATCATTTCCGCTGACGGTTATATCATCACCAACACTCATATAATCGCGGGCTGTGACACTGTTTCAGTCGAGCTTTATAACGGCGATGAATACGAAGCAAAGCTTGTCGGTGCCGACTCGCTCAGTGATATTTCAATCCTCAAGATTGATGCTGAAGGACTCACTCCCGCAGAATTTGCAAGCTCATCCGCACTTTCAGTGGGCGATAAGGTTGTCGCAATTGGCAATCCTCTCGGCGAAGCCTACCGTCTTACCATAACAGACGGCATTATCTCCGGCATCAGCCGCGAGGTAAACCACAACGGCACGGTTATGAATCTTATTCAGACCAATGCCGCCATTAACGAGGGCAACTCCGGCGGTGCGCTTATAAACAGTGCAGGTCAGGTTATCGGCATCACCAACATGAAGATAATCTCCTCCTCCGGTGTTGAGGGTATCGGTTTTGCAATTCCCTCCGACACTGTGAAATCCATTGCTGATGCGCTTCTCGCAGACGGTGTGGTTACGGGTCGCGGTACTGTCGGCGTAACAATCGGGCCTATTCCCGAAGCGGCAGCCGCTTACTATGATGTTCCCGCAGGTCTTTATGTTTCCATTGTAAATGAGAAGTCCGATGCATATGCTCAGGGAATCCGCGAGGGCGATATTATCACCCACGCGAACGGCGAAGAGGTCCACTTAAACTCCGATATCTCCGCTATTAAGGAAACACTCAATGTGGGCGACAGCATTACTTTCACCGTCTGGCGCGACGGCGATTCATTCGATGCTGTTGTAAAGCTTATGGACGCCAACGATTTGAACTGATATGAATATTAAAAAGACAATCGCGCTGATACTGGCGTTTATACTGACAGTCGCGCTCTGCTGTCTGTTCATAAGATACAGAGGCTAAACCACAGGTTTACTTTACTAAACTGACTGTCGGTTGAATACACGAAGGGGGAAATGGTAAAATGCAGTCATCAAAAGAAAGGATCCGGGAAGTCATGAAAAATCAGACACTTGGCGCGATGATCGCATCACTCAGAAAGCAAAACGGGCTTACGCAGCTTGAGCTTGCAGAAAAGATGGGTGTTACGGATAAGGCCGTTTCGAAATGGGAAAGAGACCTTTCCTGCCCCGATATAAATACCATTCCTAAGCTTGCGGAGCTGTTTGACGTATCCGTTGACGAACTGATGCAGGGAAAGAAAGCCGATGCAGTTGAGGAAAAAGAAAAATCCCCCTTAATAAACATCATTCTCACGGGCGTGGCTCTCGCAATGGGCGTAGCGGTCACGGTTTTATCTGTTCTCGGTGAGCTCGACGTCGTTTCGGGCATGGGTATGCTGGGAATCGGACTTGCATGCCTCGCGGTTTCATTGCTTTCCAAAAACAAATCATAAATTAAAAAGGCTGAAAGAGCTTTCTCTTTCAGCCTTTTTTTATCTGCACACAAAGCAGTGCCATTCTTCTTCGTTGAGGTGTTCTTTTATCTCAAATCCCGCGTTTTCAAGGGCAATGCGCACATCGTCCTCTCTGCCGTCGATTATGCCCGAGGTGATGAACACTCCGCCATCCGCCATAAAGCCGCGGACGAATGGAGCAAGCGGAATTATTACGTCGGACACGATGTTTGCAAGGACTATATCGTAGCCCTCTCCCAGGCTTTTTCTCATGCCCTTATCCCCGATTATATCACCTGCGTAAACCTTGAAGCGGTCTTCTCCGATACCGTTTAATGCGGCATTTGCGGCGGCGATATCGGGGGCTTTGGGGTCTATGTCACAGCCCACGCATTTATTGCAGCCGAGTATGAGTGCGCCGATGCCCAGTATGCCGCTTCCACAGCCGAGATCAAGTGCGGTTTTGCCCTTCTCCGCAAAGTTTTCAAGTGCCTTGAGGCACATACGGGTGGTTGCATGACTTCCCGTTCCGAACATGAGTCCCGGTTCAAGGCGAAGCGGAAGTCTTTCGCCTGGGTCGGTTTCATCCCAGTCGGGAACTACAAGGAGCTTTTCGCCAATCTCGAGGGGCTTATAGTAGTCCTGCCAGTTATTCTCCCATGCGCTGTCGTCAACAACGGTGGTCGTAAGCTCTGCACCGAGTGCCTTGATATCGGCAAGCATCTTTTTGCCCTCGTCATTATCCTCAAGATAGCACTTTATGCGGGATACGCCCGAGTAGCTTTCCTCAAGCTCGGTATCAACATAGTCCCAATACTGGTGATTTTCCTCGAGGAAGTCTTTAAAATCATTCTCGTTTTCGATTATAAAGCCCGAGCATCCGATTGCCGCGAGCTCATCACAGCGGCGGTCAATTTCCTCCTCGGGAGTTTCGATTATTACTTCTATATATTTCATTTTACATCCTTAAAATTGCCCCGCCAAAAGGCGGGGCAATGGTTATTTATTTTTTATTCGCCGTCGTCGCAGATCAGACCGTAGCCACCGTTCTTGCGGCGATATACTACTGAGATTGCGCCGTCCTCCTCGTCGTTTCTGAACACGAAGAACTCATGCTCAAGAAGATTCATCTGTAAAATTGCCTCTTCGGGGGACATAGGCTTAATGGAGAATCGTTTACTGCGGACAATTTTGAACTCTTCAGCCTCTTCCTCCTCGGCAGGTGCGTAAGCAGGTACGGCCTCACGCTCCAGTGCACCCTCTCTCAGTCGCTTCTCAAGACGGGTTTTGTTCTTGCGAATCTGACGTTCGATTGCCGCAACGCCGGAATCGACAGAGGCATACATGTCGTTTGTGAGTTCGCTTGCTCTGTAAAACAGGCCGTTGTTCTGGATGGTAATCTCGGCGAGGTATCTGCCGCGCTCAATGCTGAAGGTTACATAGGCATTGCTTTCGTTTTTGAAGAAACGCTCCAGCTTTCCTATCTTGCGTTCTGCATAAGCTCTCAGTTCCTCGGAAGAATCCATCTTCTTCTCGGTAAAAGTGAACTTCATTTGTGTCAGCTCCTTTCAACGTTAGCAGGTCTGCCCTGCTATATGTATATTATACCATAAGGAACAGCAAATGAGAAGTCCCTATTTGTGAAAAATGCATCATTTTACAAACAGGGACTCGTGACTTATTATGGCAGAAAATCGGTAATCGATGTTCCGAAGTTGATCCTGCAGTTGGGCAGAGCTTTTGAAATTGCATTCTTCTGTCCGGCGCTGAGGCTGTTTCCGGAGAGGTTAAGCTCTCTTAGTGTGCTCAGCTCATACAGCGGCGACAGGTCGCTTATGCTGTTGTTGGACAAATCCATCTTTTCAACACGGGCAAATCCCTTCACTGCTGATATGTCGCTGAGTCCGAGATTGCTTGCATCGACATTTACTGCATCTGCCGCGAAGCTTCTCTTTCCTAAATTGATTTTCTCGAATTCGGAATGGTTTATACTGCAGTTGGGAAGCTCATTCTGAAGCTTATCGAATTCCTTAAGGCTTATGCTGTTATTGCTTATATCCAGCTTTTTGAGATCCTTCAGCTTATACAGAGCGGTCAGTGAGGAATCGGTCAGGCCTGTATTGTTGAGATCGAGCACATCCAGCACAACCAGGTTTGAAATCGGTGTGAAATCGCCGATATGGTTGCCCTTGAGGCTGAGCTCTTCAAGGCCTGTAAGCTCGCCGAGAGCGGCAATTGAGCTTATGTTATTGCCTGCGAGATTGAGGTATTCAATGGTCGTAATACCCAGAAGCGGCCTTACATCGCTTATGCTGTTATTTGCAAGGTTAACGCTTTTGAGCTTCGGCAGGTCAACAAGGACGCTTATGTCGCTTATGTAGTTGCCGGAAAGATTAAGGCTTTCAAGCTCGGTGCAGTCCTTAAGGGCTGATATGTCGCTTATCTCGCGACCGGAGAGATCCAGTTCCTTTACATCGCTCATAAAGGTTTTGCCGCCCAGCTTAATCTCAATCACATCATCTGAGGCTTCGTCACTTGTAATGACGCAGTTGGGAAGCTCCTCTTTAAGTGTCTTGAGCTGGCTCTTGCTTATCTCGATATTGCTTATTGTAAGTGTGGTCAGTTTTTTAAGGCTGTACAGCGGCTCAAAATCGTCAATATCGTTTCCGTCAAGGTGCAGAGTCTTGAGCGAAGTGAGCTTGCCGAGCACACTGATATCCGTAATCTTGTTTTCGGAAAGATCAAGAGATACAAGCTTTTTCAGCGGCTTGAGGAAGTCGATTGCATCAATTCTGTTCTTACCCAGCTTGAGACTTGTAAGCTCTGTCAGCTTCGAAATTTCGGACAAATCCTTACTGCTGAGGAATTTTCCCGAAAGGTCAAGCGACGTTGTTTCAACGGAATATTCCTCTCCGTCTATCGTGACCTTACTGCTGTTTTCAAATTCTTTCTGAGCTTTTTTAATCTCGCGAATGCGTTCTTTAATCTTCGGCGAATCGCTGTTTGAGTTTTCGAGAATCGCAAGTGCATTCACGAAATCGTTCTTTGCCTCATAGCACTCGGACATGAGAATAAGGCATTCGTCTGTCTTATCTATGCTCATTGCCTGACGCAGGGATTCCAGTGCCTTATCGTATTCGCCGTCATCGTAATATTCCTCGGCTTTTTCCATGCAGGCTTTGTACTCTGCATTGCTGTGGGCGTTCTTGGCAATTATCATCGCCACG
>JAZLFI010000034.1:0-3476 GCA_045615725.1 Oscillospiraceae bacterium | reverse complement strand
AGCACATCCACATTCCCTTCGCCGAGCAGACTTCCGATTGCGGTCGTCTGTGTGAATGGAGAGCCGTCTATATCCGCATTATTCTGCTTTACATGGATTACATCGTGTGCCGAGCCCGGATAAACGGTCACGGTATTTGCATTGATGCCTTTCGCACCTCCGGTTACGGCATGGATTTTTGCATCCTTGTAGATGCTGACGCTTCCGCCTTCACAGTCTCTCGCAACACCGATACCCGCACCTCCGTCTGCGCTTTCTGCTGTAATGTCACCGCCGTAGATGATGATATCACCGCATTTTGTGATAACAAGCGTTGAATCGGATTTCAAGCCGCAAGCACCGCCGATACCGGCACCTCCGTATTGGGCGATTGCCGTGATCTTACCGCCGTGTATCGTGATATTTCCGGCTTTTTTGTCATTACCTAAACTGTCGCTTCGATAACCGCCGATGGCGGCATTGCCGAATGTGGGGATGTTGGGCAGAGTGTAAGCTGTGCCTTCGGCAATCAGCTCGCCCATATTGTCTCCGTCAGACTGAGCATAAATTGTCAGGCTGTTTCCTTCGTTGACCGCAATTCCGCCCTTGGCTTCCAGCTTACAGCCGTCCTTGAGAATAAGGTTCACATCACCCTTGACGGTTACCGTGCTGTCTAATGTCACGCTGCCTTCAACCTCATACCACGGTAAATCCCATGTAGTTGAACCATGAATACCGAAAGCCTTGCCTTCGTCGATTGACTTCTTTTCAAATTTATTTGTGTTTGTATTATATGCAAGATAATCTGTCTGTTTTGACACATCGGATATTGCGTAAATGAATACCGTGTTCCTGCCTTGTTCATCATTAACGGCGGTGCCATTGACAGGTCCGATATATGAATAATAGGTTGGCTTACCTTGGACTATATACTCCTCACTATTTATTATACTGTCATCCCGCCCGTTATAAATTACAGCATTATCACAGGAATAGATTTCACCCACGGCCAGATTGATACTGTCATCATAACCGCAACCGAAAGCTGCACAGCCTTCGCCGCCGGTGGCAATGATACTTCCGCCGCCAATGTATACGGATGCACCGTTTGTTCCTTTACCTCCGCCGACGCCGGCTGCATTAAGCCCGCCGACAGCATTGATATTTCCGCCGTAGATATATACATTTCCTCCGTTCATTTCATCGTCTCCTGTACCGGATCCGATGCCGGCACCTTCATCACCGCCGTTTGCGGTAACGCTGCCGCCGTAAATAGTTACTGTCCCGCCATAGCCATTTCTGCCGCCGCCGATGCCGGCACCGTTGTCATCGCCGTTTGCGATAACGCTGCCGCCGTAGATATTTACTGTTCCGCCATAGCCATTTTGCCCGCCGCCGATGCCGGCAGAGTTGTATCCGCCGTTTGCGGTAACGTTGCCGCCGCATATCGTTACATTTCCAGCGTTTCTATATCTTGCACCGCCGATGCCGGCTGCACAAAAGCCGCCGACAGCATTGATATTTCCGCCGTGAATCGTAATATCTCCCGCATCACCGTCGAAGCCGCCGATACCCGGTACACCTCTGTCACCGCTTGCAACAAGCTGTCCCGTTCCATCATACTCCGGGTAAATCGACAGGCTGTTTCCGCTTTCTACCTTGATTCCTCCGGTAACTCGCAATGTGCATCCGTCATTCAGTATGAGATGAACGTCACCCGTAACGGCAAGAGTTCCGTCTATTTTCACTTCTCCGTCTGCTTTATACCAGCCGCTTGTCAGTGAACGGGTTTCGGATGTGATCATAGTTGCGGAATCAATTACCTTATACTTTGTTAATGCTATACCCAATTCTTCATAGCGTTCGTAATATTTAATTACATTGTCGGGAAGCCCGTTTTCAAATGCACAAATTGCAGAAACCGGTCTGCCGCCGAGACTGTCCGCAGCCAAAGAATTAAACAAATCACAGTAATTCTTCGTTCCGATGTTGTCAGAAACAATCATTTCCCCATTGAATCTGTCAAAAACGCATACCTGTTCACCGAGAACGACCTCTGCGTTAAAAGGCTTGCCGCAAACATCATCCTTTGCCGAAGCTCTTCCGCCCGCAGCAGCAATGTTTCCTCCGTTTATTATGACCTTGCCGCAGGTGCCGCGGTAAGAGTTGCCTATAGCGTTGCCGCCGTAGGATCCGTATGGGGAAGGCGAATACGAATCGGCACCGATTGCGGTTACGTCGCCGCCGTTTATTATGATATCTCCGCAGGAACCGTCCATTCCGCAGCCGATGGCGGCACCGGCGGCTGAATTGTAACCGTCAGGAGCGCCTCCTTTTGCGACAATTGTGCCGCCGTTTATCGTGATATTACCGAAAGAACCGCAGTGACCGCTTCCGATACCTGAGGCTTGCTCGCCGCCGACGGCTGTAATATTACCGCCGTTTATGATGATGTTGCCGAAAGAGCCTGACCACCAGCCGTTGCCGATACCTGCGGCAAAAGTATCACCGGTGGCCGTGATGTTGCCGGCGTTTTCACCCTCGGACTGTGCGTAAATCGTAAGAGTGCTGTTATTATTGATATCTATGCCGCCGCCTATAATCAGCTCGCATCCGTCCGTCAAAATCAGATATGACGAGCTGTTGACAAATACTTTACCAAGCTCCAATTTCCCTGCCGGTGCGACATACCAGCCGCCGGAAAGCTCTGTTGTGCTCGCCGTGATTTCTTTTGCATTTGACGGGATATCAAGCTCCGTGGAAATAACCTGTTTACTATCCTCATCCCACCTGCGGTCGATGTATATATCCCGGTTGTAAGCACCGCAAACGCAAACATGGTCTACATAGGTATGTGCTTCGGTTGTACTTATCTCACCGCATACCGAACATTTAAGCGAATGTGTACCGTCGCCGTTATCGACATAATTACCCGTGAAATCATGGGTGTGTGCGGATCCATCGGAAACGGTATAATATTTGCCGGTGAGTGTCTCCGCCCATGTCTTGCCCTCGGGAAGTGTGACGGCATTTCCGCCCCCGTCCCTGACCGTCATATTTTCGCCAATCGTGATACTGCCGGCTCCGACCGGTGCGGAGTAAACAACGATGTTTGACATAAATTGAGTTTTCATTCCGTCAAACCAGCCACAGCCAATCGCTCTTGCATCGTCCGATGCCAAGTCCGAGGTCTCACCGCCCGTTGCGGTTATGTTACCGCCGAGAATCGCAATGCTGCCGCCGTCACAGCCGTTACCGCCGCCGATTCCGGCAGAGTTGTATCCGCCGCTCGCCGTGATGTTTCCGCCGTAAATCGTGATATTACCGATATGTCCACAGGCAGTTAAGCCGTCCGTTTCATTCCAGTTAATACCGGATTCGCCGCCGCCGATACCTGCGCCGCCTTCGGTTCCTCCGACGGCTTCAATTTTGCCGCCGTAGATGACAACATTACATTTACAGCCACTGACACCGTAGGCACCGTTGCCGATACCTGC
>JAZLFI010000033.1:0-11662 GCA_045615725.1 Oscillospiraceae bacterium | reverse complement strand
TCTCGTCTATGTAGGTGCAGCCGAACAAAAGCCATGCCTTGCGTGCATTGCCCGTGTTAAAAAGATATATGTCATCCTGCGGTATGTATTTTTCGATAAGCTCTTCGTACATGGCGCATCTCCGTACATATTTATTCTACTTTATTATAAACGAGAAACACCATAAATCCAACTGTTTTTTGCGGGGCATGAGCAAAAGATACCTGCATTTACATGCAGGTATCTTCTTCAATGTCTATCACCGAAACCTCAAAGGCGGTTTTTTCAATCGGCACATCGTCTATGAGCTTAATGTAGCTTCGACTCTGTATTCTGCCCTCGAGCCTTACCCGTGTGCCAACAGACCATTCCGCGGCTTTGAGCGCTTTGACTCCCCATGTGATGCAGGGGAGATAATCCGACCTGCCGTAGCGGCGGTTGACGGCGACCATAAGGTCGCAGATATCTCTGCCCATGGGAGTCGTGCGCTTGTTCGGCTCCTTACACAGCGTTCCCGCAAGACGGATGGTGTTTTCATCGTCGCAGGAGCAAAGAGAGATTTCCTTTGCGAAAACGGTGATGACAAGCCGCGCGCCCTCTCCGCTTTTGTTGTTGTATGAGCGCAGTTCGCCGATGATATGTATTTTTTCCTCGCCGCTTATCTCGCATTTTTCGAGAAGCTCTCTGCGGATGACGATATTCACTGTGTCCTCGGCTCCCGATAGCCGCTCGATACAAAGAGGGAAAATGTAAAAATCCTCGCCGCGGCTTGAATGGGAGTATTGCGGTGCGCTCCCCATTGTGCCGCAGAGCTCTGCGTAGTTATTAGTCAGGTGTTCATCCATTATATAAAACCAATCCTTGTATTATCGTTTACCCAAGTATATTAAACGGACTTGCTTGAATATGACGGCAAAGTGGGGTATAATTACCTAAACAAAATCCGAAAGGAATAAAGCCAATGGAAATTAAAGATATACTCAAAATGTGTGACCACACTCTTCTGCGCACCGACTGCACCGCCGAGGAGATAAAAACTCTCTGCGACCAGGCAATAAAGTACGAGTGCGCATCCGTGTGCATCCCGCCCTGCCATGTCTACGGCGCAAAGCGCTATGTTGGCGACAGAATGAAGATATGCACGGTCATCGGTTTTCCCAACGGCTATATGACAAGCGCGGCAAAGGCATTTGAAGCCGACGATGCCGTCAAAAACGGCGCCGACGAGATTGACATGGTCATTAACCTCTCCATGGTCAAGGACGGCTGCTGGGATAAGGTGCTTGACGATATTAAGCAGGTCCGTGCGGCATGCGAGGGTAAGGTGCTCAAGGTCATCATCGAGTGCTGCCTGCTGACCGAGGAAGAGAAGATTAGAATGTGCGCAATCGTTTCCCAGTCAGGTGCAGATTTCATCAAGACCTCCACGGGATTTTCAAAGGGCGGTGCAACTGCTGAGGACGTTGCGCTTCTGCGCAAATACAGCGCCGAGAACGTTAAGGTCAAAGCCGCAGGCGGTATATCCTCTCTTGAGGATGCGGAGAATTTCATCTCCCTCGGCGCGGAGCGTCTCGGCACGAGCCGCATTGTCAAGCTTGCAATAGCCGCTGAAGAAGAGGCCTGAGGTAATAGCAAAGCGCAATGCCGGGAACGGATAAGCCCAGCCATATGAGCGAAAACAAAGGGCAGACCTGACCGAGAATGTTAAAGGCGTTCGAGGAATAGTCCCAGACTCCCATTCCTAGATAGACGTTAAGAACAAGTCCTGATAAAAGCTCAACCGTGCTTATGGTCACCGCCGATATGAGCCACTTCGACCAGAGCGGGATTGCGGTGTTTGAAATGAGGTACATCAGAAGAAAACAGCCGCCGCCCACAAAAAACATGCTCCAGTGGGTCCAGCCGCGGAAAAGTATCTCAAGCGTGCAGTATAAAACTGCACCGAGAAAATATACTGAAATGTATTCCATTATTATCACTCCCGGAGATTATTTTTCTCCGGGAGAGGAAAAATATTTGAAATATCAATAAAAATCCCTTGACAATTTCGGGAAGTGCTGATATATTAATGGAGCTGAAAATGAAGTAGGTACGGTGTCCGCCGTCCTCACCCCGCCGCAAAAGGCGCGCGTGGGTAGATAACGAAGCTCTTTTTTAGAGGGCCTTGTTTTTGCGCGCGGATGCTGTTTTGCATCGGCGTTTTTTATTTTTCTTGGAGGTGTGTCACTATCGCAAGTGTAACTCACGAAATCAATGAGGATATCCTCGACAACGAATTGCGCGTTATCGGAGAAGACGGCGAACAGCTCGGTATCATGTCCGCTGAAGAAGCTCTTAAGATTGCAGAGGAAAGAGATCTCGACCTCGTTAAAATCTCTCCCCAGGCAAAGCCCCCTGTCTGCAAGATTATGGACTACGGTAAGTTCCGCTTCGAGCAGGCTAAGAGAGAAAAGGAAGCCAAGAAGAACCAGCGCGTTATGGAAGTCAAGGAAATTCGCATGTCTCCCGGCATCGGCGAGAATGACCTTAACACCAAGCTCAAGAGCGCTCAGAAGTTCATCGCAGACGGTGACCGCGTAAAGGTTTCCATCCGCTTCCGCGGCAGAGAAATGGCTCACACCAATATCGGCGAGCAGATTCTCCGCGAATTCGCGGCAAAGTGCGAAGAGACCGCAAACATGGATAAGGAGCCCAAGCTTGAGGGCCGCAATATGTCCATGTTCCTGTCTCCCAAGTCCGCCGCCGCAATAAAGAAAGCTCAGAAGGAAAAAGCAAAGGCAGAGGCCGCCGCAAAGGCTCAGGCTGAAGCTGAGGCCGAAGAAGCAAAGACAGAAGAATAAGGTTATTACAGGATTGACCTGATGATAATAGAGCCGATTATATCGGCATTACACGGAAGGAGAAATTACTATGCCTAAAGTAAAGACCCATAGTGGTGCTAAAAAGAGATTCAACCTCACCAAGACCGGTAAGGTAAAGCGCGCTCACGCTTATAAGAGCCACATCCTCACTAAGAAGGACACCAAGCGTTGCCGTCGTCTGCGTTCCGGCACTATTGCCGACGTTACCAACGAGGCTACCATCAAAAAGATGATTCCTTACAAATAATCAGTAAGGTTTACGTACAAATAGGAGGAATTACAAATGGCAAGAGTTAAGGGCGCAATGATGACCCGCAAACATAGAAATAAGGTTCTCGGCCTTGCAAAGGGCTACTGGGGCAACAAGTCCCGCCACTACAAGATGGCTCAGGAAGCTATGATGAAGTCCGGCCGCTATGCATATGTTGGCCGCAAGCAGAAGAAGAGAGACTTCCGTCAGCTTTGGATTACCCGTATCAGCGCTGGCTGCAAGGCAAACGGCATGAACTATTCCACCTTCATGCACGGCCTCAAGCTCGCAGGTATCGACATGAACCGCAAGATGCTGTCCGAGATGGCAATCCATGAGCCCGCAGCTTTCACCGCACTCTGCGAGAAGGCAAAGGCAGCTCTTTAATTGCAAATTAAAAACTTCCGTTCTGAACGGAAGTTTTTTGCTTAGATTGAGGTTTTAGCTATGAACAACGTAAGCTTTGTGGTTTCAAAATGGTTTTCGGTGAGACAGAACTTACCGATTATCGTGGCGGATATTTTTTTCTTTGCTCTGGGTCTGCTTCTGGCGCTTAAGCTCGGAACAAAGAAAACGCCTGTATATCTTATGATTTCCGCGGCGGTGGTATATTTCTTCTGCTCTGTAATGGTTATTACAACCGAGGGTTATTACGGGGCAATACTCCCCGAATTCATCGGGGCAATGGCATTTATGATGTTCGTCGGCAATATTGTCGGCTACATAATCAGACTGACAAAGAAAGAGGAAAGCCCGAAGCAGGAAATCACGGAAAAGGCACCCCCTAAAAAGAAAAAACCGAAGAAGAAAAGAAAGAAAAAATAAAGAAAAGAACGGCAATACGTCAGTATTGCCGTTCTTTTTTGCCTGATTATGCAACGACCTTTCCGAGAACTCTGAGGGGCAGTTCGGGGGATACGGGGATGTCCTCATATGCGGGGTTGAGAGAATGGAGAACAAGCATGTCGTCCTTTGCGGCAAGCTGTTTTAAGTATGCGTTGCCGTCATAGAGGAATATGCCTATCTCGCCCGTCATAAGGCTGTGCTGCTGACTGACCCATACGGTCTGCCCGTCGTGGAAGCGGGGCTCCATACTGTCGCCCGCGACACGCACGCCGAAGTTTGCGCTGTCGGAAACCTCGGGGCCGACCTCGGTCATCTCATAATCCTCGCTGTCGAGAAACTGACCTGTACCTGCGGAAACGGGGAGAGAGTACAGGGGCAGGGAACGCAGACGCACATCGGGCGCAGTCTTAAGCTCATAGCGTCCGCTGTCGCGGAGAAGCTCGATATATTCCATGGCCTTTCTGCGTCCCGCCTCATCAAGTCCTGCCAGTATTCCGCCCGAGCTTCCGCCGAGGAAAGCTCCGCTTATGTCATCAATTCCGAGTGCGCGGCAGAGAACGAGGAACTGCTTGGCATTGGGAAGAGTCGAGCCGTTCTCCCATTTGGATATTGCCTGATTGGTTATATCTATGCCGCTCAGACCGAGCTTTGCCGCAAGCTCCGACTGGGAAAGCCCCAGCTCCTTTCGACGGAGATTTAAAATTTCACCTATATTATTCTGCATATCGTGCCTCCATAGTAGTTCTGATTACAGTATATAGTGTTTGCTGCAAAAACGCAAGCATAATATCTAAATCGGATAAAAATTTCTCTTTACATATCGTAAAAAGAGAATTATACTGATAGCAGTATCTGATTTGGAGAGAAGAAAATGGAAAGGACAATACTGCATTCGGACATCAATTCCTGCTATGCGAGCATTGAGCGATTTTTTGACCCGAGACTTGATAGTAAGCCCTTTGCCGTCTGCGGCGACAAGGAGCTTCGGCACGGCATAGTTCTTTCAAAGGACGACCGGGCAAAGGCGGCGGGAGTCAAGACGGGCATGGCTATATGGCAGGCAAAACAGCTCTGCCCCGAGCTTGAGATTGTGCCCACGCATTTTGACCGTTACGAAAAATATACGGCTATGGTGCGCAAAATCTATGCCGAGTATACCGACCTCTGTGAGCCCTTCGGCATGGACGAATGCTGGCTCGACATTACGGGCTGTATCGCCTGCCCCGACCCCGTCGAAACCGCGAACGAGATAAGACAGCGGATTAAGGACGAGATTGGCATAACGGTGAGCGTGGGTGTTTCGTGGAATAAGATTTTCGCCAAGCTTGGCTCGGACTACAAAAAGCCCGATGCGGTCACGGTCATAGATAAAGAGCATTTTAAAAGCATGGTCTGGCCTCTGCCGGCGTCGGATTTGCTCATGGTGGGAAGAAGCACGGCGAGGACTCTTGCCCGCATGGGGATATGCACAATAGGCGAGATAGCCAATGCAAGTCCCGACCTGCTGAAAGCCGCGTTGGGAAAATCGGGGCTTATGCTCTATGCCTACGCAAACGGAATGGACTTATCGCCCGTGCGCAGGATAGGGGAGGCACCGCCGCCGAAATCCATCGGCAACAGCACCACAACATCCCGTGATATCTGCACGGAGGAGGATGCGCGGCAGACGGTGATACTACTTGCGGAGAGCGTTGCGTCGCGGCTTCGGCATGAAAAACTCATGTGCCGAACGGTGGAGATCTCCCTGCGGGATACGGAGCTTAACTGGCGGAGCCATCGCATGCGGCTGAGATACGCGACGGATGTGACTGCGGAGCTTATTGAATACGGCATGGAGCTTCTGCACGAGTGCCACGATTTTTCATCGCCACTGAGAAGCGTGGGACTCAGAGGGCTTGAGCTGGTCAATTCCGATGAGCCTGAGCAAGTAGACATATTTATAGATTATGTAAATTTAGAGAAGCAAAAGAAAATAGATGCGGCAGTGGATAAAATCCGCGGAAAGTACGGAAACGGGCTTATCCAGCGCGCATCTATATTCGGAAAAATCCCATCGGACTTTGGCTTTTGTGCGTTACCTTGAGCAAAGAAAGGTATCGCCATACTTGTAGGGGCTACCTGCGGTGGAGGTCATCCACTCAACTAGCTCGTCCTTATCGCGGACAACCATGCCCGAAAGGCGGCTCACACCGTGGCCGAGAAGCTCGGGACACATGGGAGTTGTGGGACCGACGATGATTGCTTCGGCGTTCTTGCTCAGTTCAAGCAGGCGGGGCATGGTCTTGTTGACGGATGCACTGCCCGTTATGATAACGATGTCGCACTCGGGGAGAATATATTCGCAGGCGGAGTCGGGCAGGTCGCCGTCCTTGGGATTGCGCTCGAGGATGTGAACAGCCTTTGCACCCTCGGTGGTGTCAGCGGGCATTTTGAGGTGACCTATAAAGCCCACAGTCTTGTCCTTTATATCCATGCCGCAGGTGCAGACACGCTCAAAGGGCACACAGCAGGAAAGCTCCTCCATGCGCTCGGAGGTATTGTAGAAGGCGTTTATGACCGCCATGGCCTCGCTTGCCTCCTGCATATTCCAAGACATGACGCATGCCGCCGCATCCTTTGCGGAAAGACCGATTAGGGTATCTTTCATTCGGGGGAAGCTAAAACCCTCTGTGTTCATGGCGATGCCGAAGTTGCCGTTATCGAGCTCCGCACCTATCCACGAAATGCCGTGGACTATATTTTTAACCTTAAGCTCGGACGATACACCCGAAACAAGGATCTCGTAATATTCTTTCATTGGATTCACTCCTTCAAACTCATTATAACATTGCTTGCGTATAGATAGCAAGCAATGTTATAATATACGCGAGGTGAAGAAAATGTTTTTCGATACTCATGCGCATTATGACAGCGGCGCGTTTAACGCTGACCGCTTTGAAATACTGGACAGCATGCCCGCAGGCAATGTGGGACTCATCGTTGACCCCGGCTGTGACCTTATAAGCAGTAGGGCGGCAATAGCGCTCAGCGAGCGCTATGACTATGTATATGCCGCTGTGGGCTGGCATCCCGAGGATATGGATAAGCTCAGCGATGAAGCTTACGCGGAGCTTGAGAAGCTTGCAGAGCATCCGAAGTGCGTTGCAATCGGGGAGATAGGTCTTGACTACTACTGGGACGCAAGCCACAAGGAAGAGCAGAAAGTGCTGTTTCGCCGTCAGATTGAGCTTGCGCTGAAGCTTAATAAGCCCGTAATCGTCCACGACCGCGAGGCACACGGCGACAGCTTTGAGATTGTCTGCGATTATCCCGAGCTGCGCGGCGTTTTCCACTGCTACTCGGGCTCTGCGGAGATGGCGCAGGAGCTCATTAAGCGCGGCTGGTATCTCGGCTTTGACGGACCTATAACCTATAAAAACGCGCGCAAGGCCATTGAGGTGCTGGAGACTTGCCCCCTTGACAGAATCGTGATTGAAACCGACAGCCCGTATCTCACTCCCGTGCCTAACCGCGGCAAGCGCAACGACTCAAGACAGCTTGAGTTTGTCGCGGCAAAGATTGCGGAGGTAAAGGGAATAAGCCCCGAGGAGGTTGCGGATATCACAATGGAAAACGGCAGGAGGCTGTTCGGCATATGACGAAACCCATTTTAAAAGGCGCACCCAATGCCCGAGATCTCGGCGGCATTGAAACCGCCGACGGCAGGCGGATTAAATCGGGCAGACTTATCCGCAGCGGAATGCTGGGGAAGCTTGAGCCCGAGGATATTGAATATCTCAAGGGTATAAATCTCAAAACCGTCGTGGATTTCCGCACTGTGCAGGAGCAGATTGAAAAGCCCAACATGAAGCTGGAGAATGTAGAGTATATGAGCTGTTCCATTCTTCGCGGCAAGACCGAGGGCATAACCCGCGAAAAGCCCGAAACCGAGGACGAGGAAGCCATACGCACCGTCGCCATGGCAAAGCGGCTGATGAGCCAGTTCCCCGACGGCAGAGCGCAGATGCGCATGCTGTATGCGGTCCTCGTGACAGATCCCCACGCAATCGAGCATTACAAAAAATTCTTTGACATTCTCCTCAACCATGAGGACGGCGCCCTTTTGTACCACTGCATGTTGGGAAAGGACAGAGCGGGTACGGGTACGGCGCTTCTGCTGTCAGCCCTCGGAGTTTCGAGAGAGGATATTATCAGCGACTATATGATAACCCTCGAGCGCTGTGCACCCGGCACGGCGCGGCTTTTGGAAAACTGCCGCAGGTATACCGACAACGAGGATGAGATTCGCTTTATATACGAGCTGGATATCGTTGACGAGAGCTTTATCTGCGCGGGACTTGATACGATAGACAAGAAGTTCGGCGGCATGGACAAGTTCCTGAAAAATCACATGTGCCTTGACAGCGCGGCAATAGAAAGGCTTAAAGGCTTATACTTGGAATAAAAAAGAAGCACCGAAAGGTGCTTCTTTTTTGTATTCATTATTTTGCGTACTCGACGGCTTTGGTCTCGCGCAGGACATGAACTTTGATCTGACCGGGGTAGGTGAGTTCTTCCTCAATCTTCTTGGCAATGTCACGTGCAAGCAGGACCATCTGATCCTCGTTGACTTCCTCGGGCTTGACCATAACGCGGATTTCGCGGCCTGCCTGAATTGCATAGCTTCCGGAGATACCGGGGAAGCTCTTGGAAATCTCTTCGAGCTTTTCAAGACGCTTGACGTAGTTTTCAATGTTCTCTCTGCGTGCGCCGGGACGGGAAGCGGAGATTGCGTCGGCGGCCTGAACGATGCAGGCAACGACGGTTCTGGGCTCAACGTCACCGTGGTGGGCTTCGATAGCGTGAACAATGTCATCGCGTTCCTTATACTTCTTTGCGATATCAACGCCGATAGTGACGTGGCTGCCCTCGACCTCATGGTCGATTGACTTGCCGATATCGTGGAGAAGACCTGCGCGCTTTGCGGCGTTGACGTCAACACCGAGCTCTGCGGCGATAAGGCCTGCGATATGGGAAACCTCAATAGAGTGCTGAAGTACGTTCTGACCGTAGCTGGTGCGGTACTTCATGCGGCCGAGAAGCTTGACAATCTCCTGATTGACACCGTGGATATTGGTTTCGAAGATTGCGCGCTCGCCCTCTGCCTTGATTGTTGCGTTAACTTCCTTCTGCGCTTTTGCAACCATTTCCTCGATGCGTGCGGGGTGAATTCTGCCGTCTGCAATGAGCTTTTCAAGAGCAAGACGGGCAATCTCACGGCGAACGGGATCGAAGCTGGAAACGGTGATTGCCTCGGGAGTATCGTCGATAATAAGGTCGCAGCCTGTTAGAGTTTCGATGCTGCGGATGTTGCGGCCTTCGCGACCGATGATGCGGCCCTTCATCTCGTCGTTGGGGAGGGGGACGACGGATACGGTGACTTCACTTGCGTGGTCTGCGGCACAACGCTGGATTGCGGTTACGATAATCTCTCTTGCGCGGGTATCGGCCTCTTCCTTGTACTGTGCCTCAATCTCCTTGACCTTGACGGCCATTTCATGAGTGACTTCATCCTTGAGGGCGTTTATGAGGTAAGCCTTGGCTTCCTCAACGGTGTAGCCCGAAACCTTTTCAAGCATTTCGAGCTGGCTTTTCTTGATAAGTGCGATTTCAGCCTGCTGAGCCTCAACGGAAGCGAGCTTCTGGTTTAAGGACTCGTTCTTGCGGTCGAGAGAATCGGTTTTCTTATCGAGATTTTCTTCTTTTTGCTGTAATCTTCTTTCCTGCTTTTGCAGGTCGGCACGGCGTGCCTTTTCCTCGCGCTCATATTCAGCGCGATTTCTGTGTATTTCTTCCTTTGCCTCGACGAGAGCTTCGCGTTTCTTGCTCTCGGCGCTCTTTATGGCATCGTTTATTATTTGTTTTTCTTCTTCTCTTGCATTTTTAATAACGCCCTCTGCGCTGTTCTTACTGTGCAGAGTGCTGATTACAAATCCAATTACGAATGCAACAACAATCAGTACGATTGATAACCATAATTCCATAGAAAGTAAACACACCTCCATTCTTTAAGAATTTTGCGGTGGTTTGCTGTGATTAAATTGAAATCTAAGCGTAAGACAGACCATCAAGCGTATCTGTCCGTAATATTGTAACTAATATTCAAACGGAAGCCTCCCCAGGCTCCGTAAATATTATCCGATTTATTTTATCGTTTTTATGGCATTATGTCAAGTGATTTGACCCCTCGGATACATTAAAAATTACAAGTTTATGGACATAATGGTAAAAAACGAATATAATAAGCTCATAAATCAATCAGGAGAACGGCTATGAACGGTCTTACCTATATATTCCCAATAGCGACGGTGTTGCTCATTGCGCTGTTTTTCCTCGGCTGTCCCAATCTTAAGACGGCAGAGCTCTGCACAGATGGGAAAAAACGCATGACTAAGCGGGATATTATCACCGTATGTGTCATATCCGCCCTGTATGCTATCGTTGCATTCACGGGACTGGGCGATACTGAGGCTCCCGAAAGCTTCAAGCATTTTTCGGCAGGCGAGAGCGGAGTTGTATACATCGGCGAGGAAAAGACGCTGGGCGGAGTGCGCGCATATCACGGACTGAACACGGGAAAATACATGCTCGAATATTCCACCGACGGCGAAAGCTGGGAGCAGCTTTGCGAGATAGAGCAGGATTACACCTCGCTTTTCAAGTGGAAGGACTATGAAATTTCCGAAACGAATGCGAGCTATATCCGCATTACGTCTGACAGCGAGCTTTATCTTGGAGAGCTTGTGTTTTATGATAGCGCGGCGGAGCCGATAGAGGGCGTTTTCCACGAATCAGAGCCACAGCTTTTGAGGCTTTTCGATGAGCAGGGAAAAAATCCGAGCGCAATAAGCTATCTCAACAGCACTTATTTTGACGAGATTTACCATGCGCGAACTGCGTTTGAGAACATCGAGGGCATTTATCCTTATGAGGTATCCCATCCGCCGCTGGGCAAGCTCATCATAGCAATCGGCATCAGTCTTTTCGGCATGACCCCATTCGGTTGGCGCTTTTCGGGAACTCTGTTCGGAGTTCTCATGCTTCCCGTTATGTACGTTTTAATAAAACGCATGTTCGGAAAGACGGAGGTTGCGGCATGCGGCACGGCGGTGTTCGCATTTGACTTCATGCACTTTGTTCAGACGAGGATTGCGACAATCGACACTTACGCGGTGTTCTTCATCCTGCTGATGTATCTTTTCATGTATCTCTACGTCAGCGAGGGGGAGAAGAAACATCTTGCCCTCAGTGGAATCTTCTTCGGACTCGGTGCGGCGAGCAAGTGGACCTGCCTTTACGCAGGCGCGGGGCTTGGACTTATATGGCTCATAAACTGGATTATTCGCATGAAAAACGGGGAAGAGCGGATATGGAGCAGGTTTCTGAAAAACTGCCTTTTCTGTATTGTGTTCTTCGTTGCGCTGCCCTGCCTTATCTACTACCTCAGCTATTTCCCTTACGGGCAGGCAAAGGGCATGCACGGGCTGGGAATGTTCTTCAGCTCCGACTACGCGTCAACCGTTGCGGAAAACCAGAAATTCATGTTCACATACCATTCGGGTGTGCACGAAGCGCATCCCTATTCATCCCGCTGGTATCAGTGGATAGTGAACGACAGACCGATTCTTTACTACCTCGAACACTTTGACGACGGCACGCGCTCGTCCTTCGGCGCATTCTTAAACCC
>JAZLFI010000032.1:0-5223 GCA_045615725.1 Oscillospiraceae bacterium | reverse complement strand
TGGTCAACGGTGTCAGCAACGGGTCACCCTCGCGGATACGCATGGTGCGGCGAATCTCCTTGGGTATGACAACTCTGCCTAAATCATCAATTCTTCTAACTATCCCGGTTGCTTTCATATATCTTTCTCCTTGTGTTTTTTGTTTGCGTTTCTATTGTTTGCACCCGGCGGAAGATTATACATGTCTTCAACAATAATAGTTTGCATTTTGACAAATTGCAGATATAATGGAATTAACATACAAAAAGGCGTGATACAATGAATAAAAAACAGAATAATCTCACGCAAATTATGCTTAATTCGCTCATACCTGCGCAGATTCTGAGCGTTGCCCTTGTAAACGTCAACGCATTTCTGGACAGCATCATAACGGGCAGCCTGCTTGGTGCAGAATCAATCGCGGCAATCAGCTTCATTCAGCCCGTTTCCATGATAATCGCAATGCTCGGCGGAGCTATCGCAACGGGAGCGCAGGTACTTTGCGGACGCTATGTCGGACGCGGCGACGGCGATGGAGCAAACAGAATTTTCTCAATCAGCGCAATCTGGAGTCTTATTCTCGGAGCGCTTATGACATTTATCTGCATCGCCTTTGCCGAGCCTATATCCGCGCTCATGGGTGCGCAGGGGGCAGACCTTACAAGATGCGCAGACTATCTCCGCGGTATGAGCTGGAGCATAGTGTTTACGCTGTTTTCAACGGCGCTTATGGCATTTATGCAGCTTGACAACGCTTCCAACATGGCGCTGGGTGCGACGGCTACACTGCTTGCCGTCAACATCGGCTTTGACTTTATTAACGTCGCGGTGTTTGATATGGGCATGTTCGGCATCGGCCTTGCAAACAGTTTCAGCTACATAGCCATGATGCTGGTAGGTCTGGCTTACTATTTATCCAAAAAGTGCAACTTTAAATTCAGACTCAGCTCATTCAGTTTTAAAGAAAGCGGAAAGCTTTTCTATATCGGACTTCCCGGGGCGGCTTCGCCTCTTGCTCTTGCATGCAGAGCCCTCGTGCTGAACAATCTCTGCTTCCGTCTCGGTGGCACTATCGGCGTTTCCGCAGTGGGCATATTCTACAACATGTCAGGCTTCGTCAGTGCACTGGGCAACGGCGTTGGCGGTGCGGCGGGAATACTCTCAAGCGTATTCGTGGGGGAGAGGAACAGAAGCTCACTTCAGGAGCTTGGCCCCATGGCGCACAAAAAAGCCTATATAATGCACATCATTGCATACGTTGTCGTATGGCTGACGGCAAAGCCTGCGGCAATTCTATTCGGAACTGCACCCGCGGACATGGCATTTGTCGTTCATGCCATTCGATGCAGTATGACCTGCCTGCTTGTAAACGTATTCACGGTAATAAGCTTCAATATGTATAAGAGCCTGGGCAACACATGGCTCATCAGCCTGTGCTACATTTTGGACTACTTCGTATTCCAGTGCCTGTTCTCCACGTTTGCCAGCGGTGTTATCGGCATTGACGCAGTGTGGTTCAGCTCCATATTCTCCGAGCTTGCGACCCATCTTCTGCTCGTGCTGTTCTTCCGCAGAAAATCGGGGGCATTCCCCAGGCACCTCTTTGACTACATATATATTCCAGATTCCGTCAGCGCAAAGCCCGAGGACTGCTGCGATATGAGCATGCGGACGCTGGAGGAGGTCGAGGAAGTATCACGTCACGTTATCGAGCTCAGCAAGAGCAGGGGAATAGACTCCCGCCGAAGCTACTATTGCGGACTTGCCATCGAGGAGCAGTGCTCAAACATCATTCTCCACGGTTTTACGAAAGGCGACGGCGATACCTCGAAGTATTCCATTGACCTGAGAATGATATACGAGGGAGAGAAGATAATCATAAGTCTTCGCGATAATTGCAAGAAATTTGACCCCACAAACTGGCAGAGAAGAGAGAACGAAACCGACCCCATGAAGGGCATGGGCATCAGAATGGTGCAGAAAATTGCAACAAGTGTAAACTACCGCCATACTTTAGGGCTGAATGTCCTTTCAATCGAAATATAAATACTGCAATATTTAAAGGCCTGCAGGTTTATCTGCGGGCCTTATTAGTCTGAAAAGACATCTGCAGGGAAAGTTGAGTAGATTTTCAATACTTATTTCGACAGATTTGCATAAATCTGGTTATTTTCCTCGTTCTGCACATTAACATATTTACATATGATTAAATTTGTATTATACTAATATATAATTATGCTTATTATGTCTAATTATGCCCACAGGTGAATTAATATGCTTGCAGAGACATTTAAATACAAAACTTCACAACGGATTTATCTCGTCTTAAAGCGCATAATCGGGGCGGTAATTGCTGCGGTGGGACTGATTATTCTCTCGCCTCTTCTGCTGATTACCGCAATAGTCGTCAAGCTGGATTCGAAAGGCCCTGTACTCTTTAAGCAGATGCGCCTCGGGGTCAATGGAGTACCGTTTGAGATGTATAAGTTCCGTTCGATGTGCGTCGGCGCCGAGCATACGGGAAGCGGCGTATACTCAGACGATAGCGACCCGCGCATAACCAAGGTGGGCAGTATACTGCGCAAGACGAGCATCGACGAACTGCCGCAGATGATAAACATTCTCAAGGGCGATATGGCGTGGATAGGCCCCAGACCTGCACTTACATATCATCCATGGCCCTATGAGGAATATACCGAGCACCAGAAGCATATGTTTGACGTTCGCCCGGGAATAACGGGCTGGGCGCAGGTGAACGGCCGCAAGGAGGTTCCTTGGCCTGAAAGAATAGAGCTTAACATCTGGTATGTTCAGCATGTTTCTCTGTGGCTGGACGTAAAGATTTTGCTTAAGACAGTTTATAAAGTGTTGACCAACGCGGATAACGAAAACGTGGGTGCAACCGCACCTGCCGGAAATAGTGGTGGAATAAATGATTAAACTGATGTTCATAACGAATGACCCGACCATAGCTCTGGGCGCAGAGCGGGCAGGCATCGACAGAATTTTTATAGATCTGGAGCAGGTTGGCAAGGACGACCGACAGGGCGGCATGGATACCGTGCAGTCGAATCATACGGTTTCCGATGTTGCCGTGATGCGGAAAATCCTCACAAAATCCGAACTGCTTGTCCGCGTAAACCAGATTTACCAAAATAGCGAGGCGGAGATTGACGCGGTTATCGATGCGGGTGCGGACATTGTCATGCTGCCTTATTTCAAGACCGTCGAGCAGGTGGAAAAGTTCCTTGGCTTCGTAAACGGAAGAGCAAAGACCTGTTTGCTGTTTGAAACTCCCGAGGCGGTAAAGCTTGCCGACGAAATTCTGGAGCTTGAAGGAATTGACGAGTGCTACATCGGCCTTAACGACCTCCACCTTGGCTACGGTATGAAGTTCATGTTCGAGCCGGTGGCAGACGGCACCGTTGACAGCCTGTGCGCAAAGTTTGCAAGAGCAGGTAAGCCCTACGGCTTCGGCGGCATTGCAAGACTTGACACAGGCGCCCTGCCCGCTGATATCATTCTTGGCGAAAACGTAAGACTCGGATGCTCAACCCAGATTCTCTCCCGCGGCTTCTGCGATGTGCGCAAGCTTAGCGCCGATGAGTGCATCGAGGTATTCAATGTCGAGGTTCCCAAGATGAGAAAGAGGGAAGCGGAGCTTCACGAAAAAGACCGGAGCTACTTCAGAGATAACCACTCCGAGCTTCAGCGCGTGGTTGCAAATATTGTGGAGAGCCAGAGATGAAAACATTAGTCACCGGCGCATTGCAGGCAACAGGCGAAGAATTAAAACAGCTGGAAGAACTGGGGCTGGAAATCACATTTCTGCAGAACGAACGGGATGAGGTTATTAATCCCGGGCAGTTCGAGGCGGTAATCTGCAACGGACTGTTTCTGTATACCCCCATTGAGCGGTTTACGGGTCTCAGATACATACAGCTCACCAGCGCAGGCACGGACCGCGTTCCCATGGACTATGTGTGCAGTCAGGGGATAGAGCTTCATAACGCAACGGGCGTTTATTCAAAGCCCATGGCTGAGTGGACGATTATGCGCCTGCTGGAGCTGTATAAAAACGCAGACAAGCTTTTCCGGAATCAAAGCTGGAACAAGGACAGAACATGGCGTGAGCTTGGCGGCAAGACCGCGTGCATCGTGGGCTTCGGCTCCAACGGCAAAGCGATCGCAAAACTGCTGAAGGCCTTTGATGTGAACGTCTGCGTAGTCAACCGCACGAAAAAGGAAAGCCCCTTTATTGACGAATACTATCCGCTTGACAGGTTGGATGAAGCGCTTGGCAAAGCCGATATCGTTATCATGGCAATCGCCCTTGCGGACGAAACAAGACAGCTTGTGAACGCCGAGCGCTTTGCCGCCATGAAAGACGGCGCGGTGTTCATAAATGCCGCCCGCGGCGCACTGGTGGATGAAGCGGCGCTGATTGATGCCCTCGGCACAAAGCTTGCGGGAGCGGCGCTCGATGTTTTTGCGGTTGAGCCCCTGCCCGATGACAGCCCCCTGCGGCAGATTCCCAATCTGCTCATATCAAACCATAACAGCTTCGTGGGCGAGAATAATCACGCAAGACTGATGAATGTTATAAGAAAAAATCTTGAAGAGAATGCTTTGTTATGAACAACCGCGGATAAAAACACCGCGGTTGTTCATTTTTTTGCAAAAATAGCAAAATTTTTAACAAATCATATTGAAAAATGTAATAATAGTGCTATAATATACAACACACGCAGTGAAGTATAAATATATATTTTTGAAAAGTACCCGTAAACAATTTCAAATGCTTATTTACAGGAGGCTCAACATGAAAAAAACTCATGCACTTCTTAAGAAAATCGTAATTGCCGTGCTTATGGTTGTTATGACCTTGTCACTTACAGCCTGTAGCGCACAGCGAGTAGGCAGCATTGTCCCCGTGTCATTTGTATACCGCTATGTACAGGGCGGATGCACTGACGGACAGTACATTTATGTTGCACTGAACGACGGAAAAAAGTCAGATTCCAAGAGCGTTATTATCAAGTGCAATCCCTCAAACATGAGAGTTGTCAAGACTTATAAGAATCTTCAGTTCGGTCACGGAAATGACCTTTGCTTCAACACCAACACCAATGAACTGATTGCGGTCAACAGCTCTCCCAACGGCAAGCTTCTCAACATCTATGATGCAAGCGATATGAGCCTGAAGGAAATAGTAACTCTCAGCAAGTCTGTTCACGGCCTTGC
>JAZLFI010000031.1:0-1037 GCA_045615725.1 Oscillospiraceae bacterium | reverse complement strand
GGCAAGCCAGAGAAGCGGCTCAAGAACTTCTGCAGAATATGCTGTATAGTATGTCGGGTCAAGCAGTTCTGCGCCGTGCCCTGTAATATACATAATACCGTACTTGGCACTTTCGGCACCAATTATCGAATAGTACGGCATCGTAAGAAGAATCGCTAAGATAGAGAAGAGTCCTAAAAATCCGAACTTCGGATGCAGATTTTTAAATGCGCCAAGAACTCCTGTCTGTGTCTTTCTGCCGATGGAAAACTCAGTTATCAGAAGCGGCAGACCTAAGGCAATCATTAAGACAAAATAGCAGAGAATAAAAATGCCTCCGCCGTTTTGTCCGGTCAGATACGGAAACCGCCACAGACTTCCAAGACCCACAACAGCGCCCGCCGCGGTGAGAAGAAGACCAAGCTTTCCTGAAAACGATTCCCGTGATGCCATAAAGAGGATTAGTATAGGTTTTTCTCTGAATTAAAGTCTTGGATAAGACCGGACTACTTCCAGTACTGATGTGTCTGAACAAAACGCCGTTCCGCTTTTAAAATCTCACGATAAAAGTTATCGCCTTTTGCAAACGTAGAAAGAATCCGTGCCGCAGCATCAGGACCCACGCCCCTTCCCGAAAGGGCAATAATCGTTTCTTTTCCGCCGGATAAAACCATATTTGCATTCTTCATCATCCGCTTCTGTGCTTCTGCATCTTCTGACGTGAGCTTTGCTTTTCTAAGAGCTAAGAACTGCTGTTCCTCGTAGGGCTTTAAAACGGCTATCAGTTTTGCGCCGCACAAAGGACAGACCGGATGGTCCTGTACACGGCTGGTTTTCGTGCGGGAGTGCCACTTTTTACAGTGCATACAGGCAAGAACAACATCCGTTTCTGCAAGACGATGCTTAACCGACTCTAAGATAGCCTGATCTTCACCCGGCGGCGTTACCATATCACGCTCCGAGAATAGCCCGAGCGCCCCGATAACAGAAAGACTGCTGCACCTTGTTTCCATCTCATGATTTGCGAGACGGCGCACAACCTCTTTTGCGCCTTCTGC
>JAZLFI010000030.1:0-1077 GCA_045615725.1 Oscillospiraceae bacterium | reverse complement strand
CGGCACAACTGCTGGTGCTATATCATAAGAGACGGTGCGGTGCGCTATTCCGATGACGGCGAGCCCCAGGGCACCGCGGGTATTCCCATGCTTGAGGTGTTTAAGCGTGAGGGCATTGAAAATGTGGTCTGCGTTGTGACGCGCTATTTCGGCGGCGTCCTCTTGGGCGCGGGCGGACTTTTGCGCGCCTACACTAAAAGCGCAAAGGACGCACTTGATGCGGCAGGCGTTGCCGTTGTGCGCCGCTGGGTAAAAATGGACCTGCCATGTACATATTCCATTGCCGAGAAGCTGAAGCTTGAGTGCGTAAACTTCGGCGGTATCGTAACCGACACCGAATACGGCGCGGCGGTTACGGTGAAGACGCTTATCCCCGAAGAAAAGGCGGAGGAGTTTTCGCTACGCATTATCGACGTGACGGCAGGAGCATGCACCGCAACAGTTTGCGGTGAGGAGTATAAGCCTGTAAGAATTAAATAAATTTTTTGAGAAAAAATAAAGGGAAATAAAAAGTTTCGTCGTATAAAGGTATCAGACACGTTTGATACCTTTATTTTTATGGAGGAAATTATGCCAAATCCGAGACAGCGCAGAGAGCTTGCAGAGCGACTTCTCATAAGTAAATACGGCGTGCTTTCGGAAAATTCAAAGGGACGCCTTACGGACGAACCCGAGGACGGAGTGCGCACCTGCTTTCAGAGGGATATCGACAGAATAACCCATTCAAAATCGTTCCGTCGCCTCAAGCACAAGACTCAGGTTTTCCTCCAGCCCGAGGGCGATCATTACCGCACAAGACTTACCCACACTCTTGAGGTATCGAGAATTGCGAGAACTGTTGTGAGAGCACTTGAGCTGAACGAGGACCTTGCCGAGGCAATAGCCTTAGGCCATGACCCCGGCCATACGCCTTTCGGCCACGCAGGCGAGAGAGCGCTTGCCAATATCTATTCGGGCGGCTTCAAGCACTATGAGCAGAGTCTGCGCGTTGTGGATAAGCTTGAGCGCGAGGGCAGAGGACTCAACCTTTGCTACGAGACCAGAATGGGCATACTTAACCACACCCACGGCGCTCCC
>JAZLFI010000029.1:0-13626 GCA_045615725.1 Oscillospiraceae bacterium | reverse complement strand
CGCGAATACGAGCTTATTAAGATTTAAACCGTGCAGACCGTAAAGAAACTTCTCACCGTCGTCGGCGGCACGATTATTGCCGCTTACGGCATTGACCTTGCGATACACGCAGGCTTCGGCGGTGCAACTTTGGCGGTACTGTGGGAGGGTTTTTCAAAAACCTTCGGCATCACCATGGGGCAGGCTTCCTTTATTATCGCCCTCGCCATGATTATTTTCAGCTTTTTCTACGACAGAAAGCAGATAAGCTGGGGCACGATTATATATCAGGTTGTTTACAGCGCATTCATTGATATTTTTGAGCCTGTTCTGATATATTCCGAGTCCGCCGTCATAAACTTTTTTCTTATGATACTGGGGCTTTGTCTTCTGGCTTTGGGTGCGGCAATATACTCATACGCCGATTTCGGCAGGGGCTCATATGAGGCTATGACCTTTGCCTTTGCAAACAGAAAGAGCTGGCAGATTAAGTATGTTCGCATAACGCTCGATATTCTCTGTGTCATATTCGGCGCACTTCTCGGCGGCAAGTTTGGACTTTGCACTGTTGCGACGATTGTGCTTACGGGACCCCTGCTCCAGTTCTTCCTTACAAGGCTTCAAAAGCTCAATCCGCTGAAATTCACTTAAATTACAAAAACTCCTGCTATTGCAGGAGTTTTTTGTTATGTTTTCTTCTTGTATATCATTATTTTTCGCGGTATAATATAAGCTACGTTTTCGAGGAGCTGAAAGAAAAATATGAGTGAAAGCAAAAGTCAACTGAATTCAAGCCGCATGGGCGATATGCCCGAGGGCAAACTGCTTTTAACCCTTGCAGTGCCCATGATGCTGTCCATGCTGGTTCAGTCGCTGTACAACATTGTTGACAGTATATACGTTGCCCGTGTATCCGAGGATTGCCTCACCGCACTTTCTCTGGTATTTCCCGCGCAGAACATAATGATTGGTCTTGCGACAGGTACGGGTGTCGGTGTTTCCACCCTCATATCCCGTGCGCTTGGCCGTGAGGACACCGACAATGCAAGCAAGGTCGCAGGCAGTGCGCTGTTTCTGTGTCTGTGCTGTTGGGCGCTGATGGTTTTATTCGGTGTCTTCGGCGCTGAGTGGTTCATCAACACCCAGACCGACGACCCCGTTATCCGCGAGTATGCAAAATCCTATCTTAAGATAGTATCAATTGTATCTCTGTTTGTGTACTTCGAGATTTGCTTCGAGCGTTTTCTCCAGTCCTCAGGTCTTACAAAGTACTCCATGTGGACTCAGATTATCGGTGCGGTTACAAACATCGTTCTCGACCCCTTCTTCATTTTCGGTTGGTGCGGTCTTCCCGCAATGGGCACCGCCGGCGCAGCTATCGCAACCGTTATCGGTCAGGCTGTCGGCACTGCCGTCGGTCTTATCTTCCACCTCAAGCACAACCACGAGATTAAAATCGTTCTCAAGTATATTAAGCCCGACTGGAACATCATCGGAAACATCTACAAAATCGGTTTCCCCTCTATTCTCATGATGTGCATCGGCTCAATCACAAACTATACCATGAACCGCATCCTCATCGGCTTTACCTCCACAGCAGTTGCGGTTTACGGTGCTTACTTCAAAATCCAGAGCTTCTTCTTCATGCCCGTATTCGGTCTCAACAACGGCCTTATCCCCATTCTCGGCTACAACTACGGCGCAAGAAAGAGAGAGAGAATTTACCGCACTATCAAATTCGGCGTTCTGTATGCCGCGGTACTCATGATTGCAGGCTGTATCATATTCGAGCTCATCCCCGACATCCTGCTCTCGATCTTCTCACCCTCCAAGGAAATGCTGGCAATCGGCGTTCCCGCTCTGAGAAGAATTGCAATCCACTTCCCCATTGCAAGCTTCTGCATCATCGCAGGTTCTGCATGTCAGGCACTTGATAAGAGCTTCTTCTCCCTCATCACAAGCTGTATGCGTCAGCTTATCGCTCTTCTGCCTGCGGCTTACCTTCTCAGCCTCACGGGCAACATCGACAACATCTGGTGGTGCTTCCCCATTGCTGAGCTCATGTCACTCATCTGCAGTACCTTCTTCCTCAGGAAAACGCTTAAGGACGTTGACAAAAAGCTTGGAACAAAATCATCGCTTGCATAAACAAAACAAACGCTCTATCCGATTGGATAGAGCGTTTTTCTATATGCTTGACCTGACGCGGTCTGAGATGTAAAATAACAAAAAACGCTGAAGGCTGTGAGAACATGAAAAATATACTCTTTTACGGAGATTCCAACACATGGGGCTTTAATCCCGTTGACGGCGGTCGCTATCCCTACGATGTACGCTGGACATCAGTTGCGGAAAAGGCCCTGGGCGAGGACTACCATTGCGTAGCCGCAGGTCTTAACGGCCGCACCACTGTTTTTGACGACCCGTGGAAAGGCTGTCGTAACGGCAAGGACGCGCTGGACTTTGAGCTTCAGAGCCACAAGCCCCTCGACCTTGTTGTTATAATGCTGGGCACAAACGACCTCAAATTCTGCGACGCAAGCCGCAGTGCCCGCGGCATTGAAACTATTATGATGATGGTCAAGATGGCAAACGAGCGCTTCAAAACCTCAAGCCCCGTATTTCCAGACGGTGCGAAAATCCTGCTCATCTCCCCCATTCTCATAGGTCCCATTGACGAAAACCATTTTGAATACGACCTTATCCCCAACGGGCACGAGGAGTCCATGCGCTTTGCTCCGCTTTATAAAGCCATGGCGGACAAGTGCGGCGCATATTTCCTTGACGCGGCACAGTTTGCCCAGCCCGGCAACATCGACAACGAGCACATGATGCCCGAAGGTCACGCCGCCCTCGGCAAGGCGGTTGCGGAGAAGATTAAAGAAATATTTGAGTAATAAAAAAGCCTTTACCCGTCGGGTAAAGGCTTTTTCTTAGTCATAGAATTTTTTGGTTTCGGGGAACTTTGATATCATTTCTTCCCTCTCGAACATCTCAAAGCCCGCAGGCGAAAAGCGGGGCACGGTTATGCAGGAAAGGAATGTGCCCTCATCCTCGGAAAGGCTTTTTGAGGCAAAGATTACACCCTTTTTGAAGTAAACAACGGGCTCGCAGTCTTCCTCGATACCGAACTTTCTTTCGGAAATAGCTCCGTTTTCGTCTATAATCCAGATTGAAAGAGGCGCACCTGCGGTGAAGCACCAGTACTCATCGCAGTCTATGCGGTGAAACTGAGTAATTTCTTTCGGTGCGACATAGTAGTAAATGAGTCCCGATGCCGCTCTTTCCGACGGGTCGGCTTCATAATGCTTTTCTACGAAGCTGCCGTTTTCAACATGGGGCTGCATGTTATTGCGCTCCATGAGCATTTCGGCGCTTATATATTTTTTATTCATGGCAACTTCCTCTTATGACAAATTATATATTCATTTTACGATATTCTCAGATTAATTTCAATATATCATTGACCGTATTTAAGGGCGGATGTAAAATGTTTCTATACTGAGGAGGCTTCAGTTTATGAAGAACAAGAAAGCTTTAATAATAATTATCGCGGCTGTTCTGATTGTCGCGCTGTGCGTGATATTAATCATTGCCAATAGAGATAACAGCGCCGAAATGCGCAATGAACGCCGCGCGCAGGATATTGTCAGCGGCATGAGCATTGACGAGAAAATCGGTCAGGTCATTCTCATGGAATTCAGAGAATGGGACCCCAATGATGCCACATACGAAAACAGGGATATGGCGGTAACGAACGACGACCTTTTTAAACCCATTGAGGAAGAAGACGACATGGTCGTTTTAAACGACGAGGTGCGCTCGATAATTGCCGATTTCCACCTTGGCAACATTATTCTCTTCGGCGAAAACTGCAAGGACACGGAGTCCCTTGTCCGTCTTACATACGACATGCAGCACGCGGCTATTGACTCGGGCTCAATTCCCCTGCTCATAGGCGCCGATCAGGAGGGCGGCAGTGTCACCCGTCTTGTATCGGGCACATGTATGAGCGGCAACATGGCAATCGGCGCTTCGGGCGACACAGAAAATGCCCGTCTGTCGGGTCAGGTAATCGGAAGTGAGCTTTCCGCCGTGGGAATTAACTGCGATTTTGCTCCCGTTTCCGATGTGAACAGCAACCGCGAAAACCCCATTATCGGCATGCGCTCATTCTCCGATAATCCAGAGGTCGTCGCCGAAATGGCGGCTTCTATGGCAAAGGGCATGAGCGACAATGGAGTAATTGCCTGCGCGAAGCACTTCCCCGGACACGGCAACACATCAAGCGACTCCCACACGGGTCTGCCCTTAGTCGAGGAAAGCTATGACGAATGGCTTAAGTGCGACGGACTGCCCTTCAAGGCGCTTGCCGAAAAGGACAGCGTCGGCATGATTATGACCGCACATATCCAGTACCCCGGGCTTGACAGTACAAAGGTAAAATCCGCCCTAGACGGAGAGGAGATTTTTCTCCCCGCAACCCTTTCAAAAACAATTCTCACCGATATTCTCAAGACTGAGCTCGGCTTCAAGGGCGTGGTTGTAACCGACGCACTCAACATGGATGCGATTGTAGATAACTTCGGCCCCGAGGAAGCAGTCATAATGGCGCTTAACGCAGGGGCGGACATGGTCTGTATGCCAGTAACTATACGCAGCACCGATGATATTCCGAAGCTTACAGCACTCTATGACGCTGTAAAGGCGGCAATTAATGATGGCACTCTCAGCGAAGAAAGGCTGAACGATGCGGCAGCAAGGGTTGTGAAGCTCAAAATAGAGTCGGGTATACTTGACCGCGACTATGACTACGATGTAATCTCCGCCGCAGAGAAAGCGGCAGGCATTGTCGGCGGGCAGGATAATCGCAGTATCGAAGCGCGTGTTGCGGAAAACTGCGTTAACACTGTCTATGACGGAAAGTTTGAAGGCTTCAAGCCCAATGCCGATGACAAAATTGTGGTATTCATGCCCTATGAAAACGAGATTAACAGCGCAAAATATGCCTTTAAGCACATGGACAAGGAGCTTAATGTCAGCTTCTATTGCTATCAGGACGGGCTCAGCAATGAGATGATAAAAGCCACACAGAAGGCAGATTTCATCATTCTCGGCTCGGAGCAGACCGTTTCAAACATGAATGCAGACGGGCATTGGCTCAACACCATTCCGCAGAAAATTCTTAAAAACGCAAAAACGGAAAACATTGCGATTTTATGCACGGGGCTTCCCTATCAGGCGGAGGAATTCAGCGCGGATTATCCCTGTATCATGCTGTATAACTATAGCGGCATGGATGAAGCGGACATTGATGCGGAGAAATTCGCAGGCAAGTTCGGACCTGCCATTCCGGCGGGCATTGAATATATTTTCAAATAATAATAAAACTGCGGCTTGATTTTGAAATCAAGCCGCAGTTTTTAATATATATTGCCAAAAAATTATCTATTTTCTATTGCGGCGCATTGCGCTTTGTGCTAAAATTGTGTCAGCAGCGGCTTTGATATACATACAAGTGAACCGATTTGTATATATTCAAAACCATAAGACGGAAAAATTAATTGAAGGAGGAAAAGTTTCTGATGGAAGCAAGGCAAAACCTAATCAAGCTATGCGAAAAAATCAGCGACGGTCACTATGAGATTACACCCGACTGCGCTGAGTACAAAGTGTTTGAGAAATGGATGACCGATGAGCAGATTTCCATTCTGATGGCAATCAAAGGTGTTCTGAAAATCAACGTTCTCTCAAACATCGCAAAGCGTGCGGGAATGGGAAAAGAGCACGCACGCGAGCTTCTGCATGAGCTGACCGAGATCGGTCTTCTGGTGCAGGTAATTATCCCCAAGGTGAACATTGAGCTGTATCTCCAGCCCCTGTACACCCCCGGTGTGTTCGAGTTCCTGCTCCTTAACGAAAAGTTCTGCAGAGCTCACCCCGAAATTGCATACGCCTTTGAGCAGCATGCAACCGACAGCCAGGTCGAGCACGCAATGAATACACCCATGGGTGCGGGCATCATGAGGGTTATCCCCGTTGAAAGCGCAATCCCCGCCGAGGCAAAGCAGATTGACAACGAAAAGGTCAGCATGTACATAGAGAAGAACGAGGGTCACCTCTGCGCTCTTCCCTGCCAGTGCCGCCGAGTCCGCAAGCTGATGAACGAGGGCGCAGGCGATATGGACGAAAGCTTCTGCCTGTTCATGGGTCACCCCGCAGATATGTTTATCCGCCTCGGCAGAGGCAAGTCTCTCACCAAGGAAGAGGCATACAAGATGATTGAGCATGTTGAGGCAGTTGGCTGTGTTCACCAGATTACCACTCTCGAAAACGGCCAGACCTTCGCTATCTGCAACTGCCAGCCCGAAAGCTGCCTTGCACTTGGCGTAACCCAGTACTTCAACACTCCTCAGACCTCTAAGAGCAACTATGTTGCCGAAATTGACCCTGAAAAGTGCGTTGCCTGCGGTCAGTGTACCGACAAGTGCGCAAACAACGCCATCAAAATGGGTCAGAAGCTCTGCACAAAGGAGCCCGTCAAATACGAGTTCATGGAAGATGCGGAATACACGGAATGGCCTCCCGAAAAGTGGAATCCCGAGCACCGCTCCAACCGCGAGTATGTATACGAAAGCGGTACTGCTCCCTGCAAGACCGCATGTCCCGCTCACATTGCAGTTCAGGGCTACATTAAGCTTGCGGCTCAGGGCAGATATACCGATGCTCTCGAGCTTATAAAGAAAGAGAACCCCTTCCCTGCAATCTGCGGACGTATCTGCAACCGCCGCTGTGAGGATGAATGTACCCGCGGCAGCATAGACAATGCAGTTGCAATCGACGAGATTAAAAAGTTCATCGCCGACAAGGAGCTTGACAAGGCGACAAGATTTGTTCCCAGAAAGCTCCACGACTTCAGCGATAAAAAGATTGCCGTTATCGGCGCAGGTCCTGCAGGTATGGCATGTGCATACTACCTCGCATGTGACAACTACAAGGTAACCGTATTCGATAAGAACGAACAGCCCGGCGGTATGCTCCGCTTCGGCATCCCCGCATTCAGACTCGAAAAGGACGTTATCGACGCTGAAATCGAAGTTCTCAAGGAGCTTGGTGTTGAGTTCAAGTGCGGTGTTGAAATCGGCAAGGACATTACCATTCAGCAGCTGCGCGATGAGGGCTATGCCGCATTCTATCTCGGCATCGGCGCTCAGAAGTCCGCTTCCCTCGGCATTAAGGGCGAAGACCTCAAGGGAGTATTCGGCGGCATTGACTTCCTCCGTGACGTAAACGCAGGCAAGAAGGTCGCACTCGGCAAGAAGGTTGTCGTTATCGGCGGTGGCAACGTTGCAATGGACGTTGCACGTGCGGCAGTTCGCCTCGGCGCTGACGTAACGGTTGCTTACCGCAGAAAAGAAAGCGATATGCCCGCTGACCCGGCTGAAGTTGCAGAGGCCAAGGAAGAGGGCGTAAAGTTCCTGTTCGAGCATAAGCCCGTTGAAATCAAGGGCGCAAGCGGCAAGGTTTCCGCTCTCAAGTGCGATGCAGGCGAGATTAAGTGCAGTGCGGTCATTGCCGCAATCGGTCAGACAATCGACTGGGGCAAGCTGGATGTGGGCGAGCTCAAGGTAAACGAAAAGGGACGTGCAGAGGCTGACGGCTTCACCTATCAGACCGCACAGCCCGATATCTTCGTCGGCGGCGACGTTATGACCGGCCCCAAGTTTGCTATCGACGCTATTGCCGCAGGCAAACAGGGCGCCATCTCCATCCACAGATTTGTTCAGGAGGGTCAGAGCCTTACAATCGGACGTGATCTCCTTAAATACAAGGCACTGGATAAGGATAACGTCGACTTTGACGGCATGGACTACGATACCACTCCCCGTCAGGTTCCCGACAGAATTGACGTTAAAGAATTCAAGGACGGCAGAAAAGCCTTCACCGAGCAGCAGCTCAAGAAGGAAACTGCACGCTGCCTCGGCTGCGGCGCATCCGTTGTCGATCCGAACAAGTGTCTCGGCTGCGGTGTCTGCACCACCAGATGTAAGTTTGACGCAATCAAGCTTAAAAAGCGCGACAACGTAGAGAGTATGCCCTACGAAGACCGCTATGAACTTCTGCCTCAGTACATCGAGGAAAGAAAGACCAGAATCAGAATCAACAAGCTCCGCGACAAGTAATATACACAGCAAAACACCCTTACCGAAATCGGTAAGGGTGTTTTTTTATTTTGCTTTAATTGATACCACTGTACTGTAAGCCGAATTTGCAGACGTATTATCGCAAATTGCTTTTACCTTGTAGTAATATGTCTTTCCCTCAACTGCATTTTTGTCTGTATAGCTTGTTTTGCTTGTTGTGGTAAGCTTGGTATAACTGCCGCTCTTACTTGTAGCACGATAAACCGTATAACTTGTCGCCTTGTCTATTGCGGTCCAGCTCATTTTCGGGTAACCGCCGGTTGCCAGCTTAATGCTCACTTCAGGTCTCGCGCAGTCGCAGGTACGCGCTACGGACAGGCTCTTTGCCGAGTTTGCACTGGTATTTGAGCAGACTGCCTTAACTCTGTAGTAATACTTAGTTCCGGTCTTTGAGTTTTTGTCGGTATAGCTGGTTTTGCTCGTTGTGCCAATCTCGGTATAATCCCCGCTTGAACCTGTTCTGCGGTAGACTACGTACTTTTCAGCGCCTTCTACTGAAGTCCATGTCAGCTTAACCTTACCGCTGGATGCAACATTTCCTGCTGTTACAACAGGTCTTGCGCAGTCACAGGTGCGGGCTACTACCTGGGAATATACGCTCTTTGTGCCGTCATCCATTACGGATTTAACCTTGTAATAGTACTTCGTTCCTGCTACAGCTGAACCATTGGTATATGTGTTGCCATTTGACGTGCCTAAATATTTATAGCCGCTGTCCTTTGAAGTGGAACGGTATACGTAGTACTTTTTAGCGCCCGTTACAGTACCCCATGTCAGCTTAACCTTGCCGGTTTCATAATTGTTTCCTGCCGTCACTGTCGGCGGAGCAACTGTGTAATCGCTCTTGTATGTATCTCCGCAGACCGTGCATGTATACTTTGTATAGCCGGTTCCGTTTACAGTAGGCTTCGTAACCTTTGTCGAGTATGTGTGATGGTGGTCCATCTTGAACGAGCAGTAATTGCTCAGAGATGCCTTGCCCGACGCATTAATGCTCCACACATAGAATTCGTAGCTGCCGTTAGCAAGTTCGCCAATCTTATAAGACTTAGCCGTAATATTGGTTGCAGAAAACTGTTTTGTGCCGTTCTTATTCAGCTGAACGCCGTAATGGTCTGCATTCTTTGCGCCCGACCACGTAATCGTTATTGAATCACCGAAATCATAGACTGATTTATCGGATTTTACGGTTGTAGGCGGTTTCAGAGAAGAAGAGTTGAGTTCCTGCTCATAATAATCCGGCCAATAGTCGTTCTTTGCGACATTGCCTCTTTGTTTTGCCTTGGTTGCCTTGTCGCTAGGTATTTCAAAATTGTAGCACCAGTAATACCCTGCATCATATGCACCCTGAGCCATATTGTCCACATTCTTGAGGTAATTATATACCTTGGGATAATCGTTCTTAAGCTCATATTCAAGATAATGCAGCTGGCCTTCCAGCTCTTTATAATTGTATCCGTTTTCTTTGCAGTAGTTTATTAATGCAGTTTTTCTCGATGCGTGCCACTGGCATATGCCGTAGCTTGTATATTTACCGTCAACTTTGTCGCCTTCAAGTTTTGGGTTGAACGAGGATTCATATTCGATATTTGCCAGAACTCCGCATGCAGCGGCAACGTTCAGCTTCATAGTGTTTCTCAAATATGTATATATCTGCTTTTGATTTTCGCTTTCTGACGCAAACGAGTACATCGAAAGCAATGAAAAAACCATGACGAGTACAAGTATAAATCCTATTATTCGCTTCAAGCATTCACGCTCCTTTGCATAGGTTTAAAAGTAATAATACCACAAAACCCTTGAAAAATCAAGCTTTCTTAAAAAATCACCCTTACCGAACTCGGTAAGGGCGATAAACTAATCTTCGGATTTCATTCGGTTGAGCAGGTCATCATCCACATAGAATACCCGTCCGCCGTTGGGTTTAATTCTTTTTCCGCCGAAAACTATCCATATGATATCCATTCTCTGTGCGGGCATGGGCGCATCTCCGTCGGTGAAGATGATACGGTTATCCGCTCTGCCCGAAAACGCTCCCACTGCGGCGGTAAAGCTTGTTCCGTGTCGTCCCTCGAACACCATATTTTCAAGGTCTGAGAGGCTGTTTATTGTTTTGAAGCCGTAAAACTGAGTATCAAAACATCCGACCTTCACCTTTGAATAGGGCATTATATTTTTGCATTCCTGCAGAAAGCGCTTGAGCAAAGGCTCATCAATTGAGCCGCTTGTGTCCAGAAGGATTTCCGTTACCGCAACGGGCACAGTTTCCAGCGTGGGACGAACTATGCCGTCATCAACAACGGCATTGCGGTAAGACCAGTCAACCTCGAAACTTCCGTTCTGGCGCAATATTCTGCGCCAGTCGAAAATTTTTGTCGCCTGCCCGATTTCATTGAACACTACCTTCTCGGGCACGTCCGATTCGCTGACAACCGATGAAAGTTTTGCGGAAATGCGGCTGTGCTGATTTTGGCGTCCGAGCTTGCTGTTGCTTTTGTCGCTGATGCTGTCACCTTTTTCCGTCTGCTCAGCGGAAAAGCCCTCGCCATCACCCCGCTCATGTCCGAGCTTATCACCTGCATCCGACTCGCTCCACATGTTCTGCTTTTCGCCGTCGGAGCTTTCGTGCATATCGGGTTTTTCGGCTTTCTTATGCCGCTTAAAGCTGTCGAGCATAGGGTTTGGCTCAATCTCCGCGGCATCGTCCGACTGCGAACTGCCCACACTGGGGTCGCTGTCCTTATCTCCGAACTGATTAAGAAAATCGCCCAGCCTGAGTGAAAAGAATTTTTCGGCAGGCTGTTCTTTTTCAGGCGGAGCACTTCGGGGCAAATCATTTTTTCCGATAAGCGCTTTCAGCCAGCGGTAAAACATCGCCGTGAAGCGCACTGACCGATTTTTCTGCATTACTTTTCTCCGCGCTTGAGCGCTGTCACTGTTTCAAGTCTTGAATAGTCGCCGTGAGCCCACGCCGAATCGAACAGCACAAGATATTCCTTGCCCAGCTTCTTTACAAAGTCTCTTACCTCGGCAAGATTTTCTCTGCCGACCTGGGACAGACATATTACGCTGTTTTTCTTCTCTTCCTTGCTGAAATTGAGTGCCTCGGCACTGATGCCTGCCAGCACGTCCGCGGGAGTTATAATTCGGTTTTTGCAGAAATTGCAGAAATCCGCCGTTATGGATTCGCCGACAAGGCTTCTTATCATTTCAGGCTTTCCCGTGGCATACAGCACTTTTGATGCCATTTCCCACTTGCGAGGGTCTGCGTTGGGAAGCTGTCCGTCATACTCGCTGCGCAGTGAAAGCCCGTTATTGCAGGCGATATAGGCATAGATTGAAGGATGAAGCTTATTTTCCGCCGCCCACATCAGCCATGCGTCCAGCTCGGTCTGAATATATACATGGGCAAAGCGGTTGAACAGCGGCTCTGCCAGCTGGTATGCCGCCAGCGAATCGTTCAGCTCGTTGCCTGCGGCTACTATCCGCGCATTCTCAGGAAGCTTCCACATGCCGTTAACTTCGCGGTCAAGGACAATGTTAAAGGCACTGCCCTGAATGCTGGGCAAAGCATTGGTAAGTTCATCGAAAAACAGCACATGGCATTTGTCGGGCTCTTTTTCGCAGATAGCCTCAAGCTTTTTAAGCCATGTGGGCTTTATATCCGTAAGCTCACCCGTCGTCTGGTTTACAATGCTTTTGCCGTTTAAGCTGTCGGGAGTGGCATTTCGCATATATATGACAACGCAGTCGGGATCTATCTGCTTTACTCGGGCGCTCTTACCCTCGGAGGATGCGCCGTGGAGGAACACGGGGACTCCGCTTTCAATACAGCCGCGGACTATGTCCTCCTCGCTGACCTCGGCAAAATCGAAGCCGTAGGGATTTGTAGCTGCGTTTGATTCAGCTTCCCCCGCTCCGTTCTGCATCAAATCGGAAACCCTGAAAACATCCGCGGACATATAGTTTTTCAGATATTCGTAAAGCTCCGTATTCTCAAAATCAAACTCTCGGACGGCAACCTGCTTCTGAAGTCTTATGCCTGAAACAAGGCACTTTTCGGATACAAACATTTTATTATCCGCATAAACATACCAGCAGACAGGCTCAACCTTTATCCAGACAGGATCGCCCGCCGAATATATCACGCCGTTTGAAAGGCTGAATTTTTCGTTCTGGTCCTTGGGTCTTGAAACCGTGCAGATATACTTTTCGCCGTTATATACATATTCGGGGCATTCCTCGGGAATAAACTGGACTGCCGTGTCCTCTTCGCCGTGCATAAGTCTGTTGCCGTAGGACTGAAACGTTCTTCCGCCTGCCATCATATTCGGCAGTTCCTCGGTAGTGAACTCCTGAAATATCAGCTCATTTTTCTCGACGAAGCGGTAGTCCTTCTTCTTTTCCTTATGGGTATTGGCGCAGAATGTATACACCTTGCCCGTTGCACGCAGGCTGTTGTTTCTCAGCGCCTTGCTCAGCTGAGCGGAGATTACTGCATCTGCCGCAGACTGGGGATATTCGCCGTATTCGATTTTATCCGTGCCCTCTTCCAGACTTTCAAACAGCTCATCGCACTCGAAGCAGGGACGCACTGCGCCGTCATGGCGCTTGCGGTAGTATTCCGCCTTGTCCCCGTTTTCGTCAACAGCATATGCAGTCCATCTTCCGCCTGGGGTGGATGTGTAGCTCCAGCCGTATTTTTCGCCGTTGCTTTCGAACACATCACAGCCCGTAATCTGCGCAAGGTCGGTAATGCGGCACTTCCTACCGTATTTTTCAAATATAGAAATCGGAGCGGCCCCCTCGCCGCCCCAAATCTGCTCTGCAGATAAAATTTTCAAGCTAATGTTATCCATATATCCCCCGGATTTATATTACAATCTCAATCTGTTCGTTGTCGCTTAAATCAATGCAAAGCATTTTTCCGCTGAGCGAAGATTTTTCACCGCGCAGAAGCTTTATGCACTCGCTGACCTCATATCCCGCGCATATTGCGGGAACATGGGCAAGCACTTCGTCACCGTGGACGGTTTCCGCCTGCATTTTCGGGAAATCCCTGTCGGGCGGAATTACCGCAATCTGCATGCCGCTTGTTCCGATCGCGCCGTGAATCATGGTCTTGCCCGTTTTCTTGCATTCATTGAACAGAATTTTCCTTGCATCCATGCTGTCAAGGGCATCTATTACGACATCGGCATTTTTTATTATTTCACAAGCGTTTTCCTCGGCGAGAAACTCATTTACCGCAGTTACGGAAACAGCCTTGTTTATGCTTTCTGCGCGCTGTTTTACCGCTTCTGCCTTATACTCTCCGAGAGTATCAAGTGTGCAGAGAATCTGTCGGTTGAGATTAGACTCGGAAAACTTATCCCCGTCAACGGCGACGATATGACCGACACCGAGGCGGACAAGATATTCCGCGACATAGCCGCCAAGACCG
>JAZLFI010000028.1:0-2198 GCA_045615725.1 Oscillospiraceae bacterium | reverse complement strand
GCCTATTTATAGGAGGTGTTCTTACATGAAAGAAGAAGTTAAGCTGTGGTACAGTTATCTTAAAACTTATCCCGAAACATTCAACAGATTTAAAATCATCGACAAATATATTGCCGATTTCTACTGCGACAAGGCAAGGCTTGCAATCGAGCTTTGCGACGATATCGACGAGGATTACATGCTCAAAGAGGCGAAGAAAAACCTTTTTGAGAACATGGGAATAAAGCTCGTTTTCTTTAAAAAGAAGAACATTATCGAATGCTTCGATCAGGTTTGCGAGGCGATTGATTTTCTCGTCGAGGGCAGAAAAAGAGATTTGTATAACTGAGGTACTACCCCTCAGTCAGCTTCGCTGACAGCTCCCCTGACAAGGGGAGCCAAAATGCCTCCCTCTGACGAGGGAGGTGCTGAACGAAGTGAAGCGGAGGGAGAGAAATGAAAGAATACAACAAAGCAAACATCCCTCTTGCAAAGGCTTTGAGAAAAAACATGACACCTTGGGAACGAAAGCTTTGGTATGAGTTTCTGAGGACTTATCCTTTGCATTTTCAAAGGCAAAAAGCAATAGACAATTATATTGTGGATTTCTATTGCGCAAAAGCAAAGCTGGTTATCGAGCTTGACGGCTCGGGACATTGCGAAGACAAGCAAATTGAGCATGATGAAATCCGCACCAAGGAATTGAAACAACAAGATTTAAGAATTTTAAGATTCAGCAATCTTGATATTGACAGAAACTTCGACGGAGTTTGTGAGTATATAGACCGAGCAGTAAAAGGACTACCACTCAGTCAGCTTTGCTGACAGCTCCCCTGACAAGGGGAGCCTATAACAACGACTAACTACAATGCAGGAGCGATATAGAAAATGGCAGAGATAAACGAAAAAATAACTCAGGAGTATGACGCTTCGCAGATTCAGGTTCTCGAGGGACTTGAAGCTGTCAGAAAGCGCCCGGGCATGTATATCGGTTCGACCTCCGCATCAGGTCTGCACCACCTTGTCTACGAGATTGTCGACAACGCAATCGACGAGGCGCTGGCGGGCTACTGCGACCATATCGAGGTCGTTATCGAAGAGGGCGACATTATCTGCGTTTCCGATAACGGACGCGGTATCCCCGTCGATATTCAGGAACAGACCGGCAAGAGCGCTCTTGAGGTAGTTTTCACCGTTCTGCACGCAGGCGGCAAGTTCGGCGGCGGCGGATACAAGGTATCGGGCGGTCTTCACGGCGTCGGCGCTTCCGTCGTTAACGCAATGAGCGAATGGCTGGAAGTCCACGTCCACAAGAACGGCAAGATTTACGAGATGAAGTTCTCCCGCGGCAACATCACGCAGGAGATGAAGATAATCGGCGATACCGACAGAACAGGTACCACCGTCCGCTTCAAGCCCGACCCCGAGATGTTCGAGGACACAGTTTATAACTACGACACCCTGCACACCCGTATGCGTGAGCAGGCTTTCCTCAACGGCGGCATCTATATCTCCACCGAGGACAAGCGCGAAGGCCGCGAGCAGAAGGACGAAATGTTATACGAGGGCGGCATTCGCGAGTACGTCACCTTCATCAATCAGAACAAGACCTCGCTTCACAATGAGGTTATCTACATGAAGGGCGAGCGCGAAGATTCTGAGGCAGAAATTGCGCTCCAGTATAACGACAGCTACAACGAGGTTATCGTTTCCTTTGCAAACAACATCCACACTCCCGAGGGCGGCATGCACGAAACAGGCTTCCGCACAGCCCTCACCCGTGTTCTCAACGCATACGGCACGAAAATCGGCGTTCTCAAAAACGACGACAAGCTTTCGGGCGACGACTGCCGTGAGGGTATGACCGCCATTATCTCCGTCAAGCTCACCGAGCCTCAGTTCGAGGGTCAGACCAAGCAGAAGCTGGGTAACTCCGAGATGAGAACGCTGGTTGACTCCGTCGTTTCCGATAAGCTCGAGCAGTTCCTCGAGGAAAACCCCAACGTGGGCAAGATGATTCTCGAAAAGGCTATGACCGCTTCCCGCGCAAGAGAAGCGGCAAGAAAAGCACGCGAATCCGTCCGCCGCAAGACCGGTCTTGAGTCCGGTCAGATGCCCGATAAGCTCCGCGACTGCAACGAGCGCGACGCATCCCTCTGCGAAATTTACATCGTCGAGGGTGACTCCGCAGGCGGCTCGGCTACTCAGGGACGCGACTC
>JAZLFI010000027.1:0-4888 GCA_045615725.1 Oscillospiraceae bacterium | reverse complement strand
TTTTCTAATTCAATAATCGAACTCATAATTTATCTTTCCCAACGGCATGTTGCTCCGCAGGGCAGCACAAGACCGCTGTCCGTTACGGGCAGGCCAAGCTCCTGACTGTTCGAGCTGCCGCCGAATTTTTTTGTGAATATGCTTTCCGTTACATATGACAGAACGGAGGGCGAAAGACCCGTTGTGTAGGAATTGATGATTACAAACAACGGGTCATCGGAGAGGACTCCCGCGCAGAGTGATACGAAGGGCCAGAGATTCTGCTCAAGCTTCCACACCTCGCCGCCGGGTCCGCGTCCGTATGACGGTGGATCCATTATAATCGCATCGTAGCGTCTTCCGCGTCGAATTTCGCGCTCAACAAATTTTGCGCAGTCATCGACTATCCAGCGGATAGGCGCATCGGAAAGGCCTGAGCTTGCCGCGTTTTCCTTTGCCCAGGAAACCATGCCCTTTGCCGCATCAACATGGCAGACGGATGCTCCCGCCTTTGCGCAAGCAACGGTAGCGCCGCCCGTATATGCAAAGAGGTTCAGAACGTTTATCGGTCTTCCCGCGTTGCGAATCTTCTCCATGGCAAAATCCCAGTTGCATGCCTGCTCGGGGAATATGCCCGTATGCTTGAAGTTCATGGGCTTTACGTTAAAGGTAAGCTCGCCGTAATGAATCTGCCAGCTTTCGGGAAGTCCGCCCTTATCCCAGCTTCCGCCGCCGGTGTTGCTTCGGTGATATCTTGCATCGCGGCAGTTCCAGCGCTCGTCGGTTCTCGGGGTTTCCCATATTGCCTGCGGGTCGGGACGAACGAGGTAATAGCTTCCCCAGCGCTCCAGCTTTTCGCCCTTGGAGCAGTCCAGCAGTTCAAAGTCTTTCCATTTATCTGAAATGTACATAATGTCGATACCTATCCCAATTATAATTTGACATATTATTATACCAATTTTTCTATATACTTGCAATATATAAAAGCACAAAAACACGACTATATTAATAGCCGTGTTTCTGTGTTTTTTCAGAGAAATAGAGAGGAGTATAGGAGAAGAATAATATCTTAATCAGCCGCCCATGCGGGGATCATAGCCAAAGCCCGACTGATTTACTCCGTTGGAGTCGGAGTCGGGTTTTGCTTCGTCAAAGGTGATGCTCAGGGAAACTGTTTCGTTTCCACGGAACACGCTTACCTGAACAGCATCCCCAGCCTTGTACTGGCGGATTGCGGAATAGAGGTCATCATAGCCCGCGACGGTGTTATCGCCTATCTGGGTGATGATGTCGCCCGCCGCTATGCCGCATTTTTCGGCACAGCTTCCGCTTTCAACATTATATACATATGCGCCCTCGGGAGTATTGTAATACTGGGCGTAGGTGGAGTTGTATCTGGTGTCGATATTGACGCCCATGTAGGCCTTGCCTGAAACATAGCCCTTGGTAATGAGGTCGTTTGCAATATCAACTGCATCATTGATGGGAATTGCAAAGCTTATACCTTCAACACCGGTCTCCTCCGCTTTTGCGGTTACAACTCCGATAACCTGGCCGTTTGTGTTATAAACAGGGCCGCCGGAGTTGCCGGAGTTTACGGGTGCGTCAAACTGGAACATGTTTACCGCGGGGACATTGGATGAAGTTGTGATGCTTCTGTCCAGTGCGCTTATTCTGCCGCTGGTCATGGTGAAATCCAGTTCGCCGAGGGGGTTGCCGATTGCATAAACCTCGTCGCCGACAAGGATGCTGTCGCTGTCACCAACGTTTACGGGATTGAGACCCGTTGCGTCAATCTTCAAAACGGCAATATCATTTTCCTCCTCGGTGCCGACGATGGTGGCATCGTAGGATGTGCCGTCTTTAAACATGACCTTTACCGCGAGATTTGCCACATAGGCATCCTCGATGACATGGTAGTTGGTCATAATATATCCGTCGTCCGTTACGACAAATCCCGAGCCGGAAACAGCGGAGGAGCTTGACTGGCCGAAGAAGTTTGTATAGGTCACTTCGGTGGTGATACCAACGGTCTGCTCACAGCCCAGCTCGTAAATATCATTTACTGTGCCTTTTGTGTTGCTGACTGTTTTGGTATCACTGCTCGACGATATGGGCTTTTCGCCGTTTGTCGCCCCGTCATCGCTTTTCATTTTCCATGCGATAACTCCGCCGAAGAGACCGCCCAGCAGAGCGCACACAAGGCACAGGCAAGCTACTTTCAGGAACTTTGAGTCTATGCTTTTTGCGTGCTCTTTCTTCTCTTTGGGCTTTTTCTCAGCCGGGACATAATATCTCGGCATTTCAGCAGTTTCATTCTGAGGGACGTATCCCGCATCCTCATAGAGTCTGCTCTCGGGTCTTACGTAATGATATTCGCCCTCATGAACAGTTGTTTCCTCAACAACTGTTTCTTCGGTGCTCTGAACAGTTTTCTCATTTTCAAATTCTTTGTTCTGTTCGTCCATTTGAGCCTCCAAAACTAACTTAGTGATTGTATCTTACCAATATTTTGTGACAAAGTAATGAACAAAAACCGAATTATATTTTAACAATAAGAAAGGAAGCAGCCTAAGCTGCTTCCTTAGAGAGAGGATTGAAAAAGAAAGATTAGCCTACATATTCTGTTGATTCGATAACCGCATTGTTTTCAATGGGCTCGGTAATATCAGTGCTGAGGTCAACGCCGAGATTATCCTTGAACCACTGAATTGTATTTGTGCATTCGGGAGTTACAGTAGCGTAGAATTCCATGCAGTTATATTCGCCGCCAATCTCCTCGTCAAACTCGAACCAGATCGTGGGCGGGTTAACTTCATCTTCTGAAACAACATTGCTGAAGCTGATTTTGCCCGCTTTGATGTCGGGTTCAATACCGTTTTTGTAAAGGTCAATCGCCTGCTCATCGGTAAGGTCACAGCTATACCAGTCGTTGTCGACAAGTGCGTAGCTGATCGCCGATCCTGCAACGTCATCGGCAGTGAATTTGCTGTAAATCTCACAGCGGGCATTGCGCATCAAATCAGACTCCATGAGCTCGACGTACTGCTTTGCCTCGGGGCGCTCGTCTTTGAGGTCGTATGAGCGGCGTACGATTTTGCCGTTTTCGAGAACGTACTCAAGGTATACGCCGTAATAGGGCTTTTCATAGTCCCACATCTGATTTACATCGTTTGAAATGTCATCAAGATTTGCGGTGATGTTCTCATGAAGGGAAATTACTTCCTTAATCGCGGCTTCGTCGGTGAGCCTTACGTCGGTATAGCTTCCGCTTACCAGTACGGACTTTACGTCCTCTGCATCGGGAACGTAGGTTCCGAGACCGAATACGTCAAAGCGGCAGACGAGGCAAAGAATTGCGCAGGCCGCAACAACTGCGGCATAGCCGCCCCAGTTGCCCTTGAATACATGGGCGCTCTTTTTAAGAAGCATATCCGCGCCGAAGTAGCCGACAGCGCCGCCGATTGCCATGGAAACTATCATTCCGACAACACCTACAACGCCGCGTGCAGAGCCGTTGTAGTCTTCGCCGAAGATGAGGAAGATGAGAAGTCCGAAGGAAATTGCCGCACAGATTGCAACACCGTATTTGAAAACTGGCTTGAGCACGGGAACTGCTATTACGTCGCCGGTGCATTCCATTCTGCGCTTGCGGTAAAGGAGCAGTGCGCAGACGGTGAGTGCGATGCCGACGAGTGCGTAGATTATAAGCACTCCCCAGCCCTCAAATCTCAACTGAGGGCACAGCTTTCCCGTCATGTCGGCAAATAACGCGTCCCCGTTTGCAATATACACGTTGGTGCTGTCAATCATTTTTACCACGGGGGAAAGGAACTCGGTCACAAGGTCATCGTTAAAGCCCAGACCGTAAACGAACATGTTTACGAGCTCGCGGATTATAGACTCAATCGCAACCGCGAGGAAGTTGAAAATCACATAGAGAACGGGCAGTGCGATTATATTTCCCGTGAGCATTGCGACACAGCAGGCGATGCCGTAGAACGCGATAAACTCAAGGGTATATGTGCCGAACCATATCGCAACCGCGTTCACGCACTCGCCATTAATATGTCCTGCGGCGGTGAGCAGAGTGAGGACCGCGACAACAAGGTTAATTGCGGTGAGGGGCAGAAATCCTGCCAGGAATGCACTTCCGAAAACCGCCTCGCGTTTTACGGGCAGGGATGCAACCATGCTGTTCTCGCGCTGTTTATACACGAAGGAGAACACGCCCATTGCCACGATTATGGCGCTTGCAAAGGCCATGAGAACGGTTACCTCTCCGCTCACGGCGTTCATGTGGTGTACGAATGCGCTTGCGATATTTTCCGAGCCTCTGATATTTGAGAGGAACTCAATGGGCATCGCCAGAAGCCACGCGAACGCGTACAGCGCCCATGCAGGCCAGTAGCGCTTTACGATGTTGTTAAATACGCCTTTGTTAAAGAACGATATCTTTGACTTCATAGTCGGCACCTCCCAATTCGTAAATAAATATCTCTTCAAGACTCAGAGGAACTGCATCCGCAAACAGAGGCTCGGAAGCCGAAATGCGTGCCATTATCTCGTCTTGCTTTCCGTGGACAATCAGAGACTGCAGGCGTCCGTTTACGTTCTTATGCAGAATATCAAGACCGTCGGGAAGCTCTTTTCCGTCGGGCAGAGCAAGCTGAATCTTCACTATGTTCTCCTGCAGTTCGCTGAGAGAATGCTCAAGCAGAATCTTTCCGCCATTCATAATGCCGACGTGGTCGCAGACATCCTCAAGCTCGCGCAGGTTATGGGAAGATACGAGAACCGTTGTGCCGTTCTCGGCAACATCGGACATGATAACGCTCCAAATCTGGCGGCGCATTACGGGGTCGAGTCCGTCAACGGGCTCATCGAGAATCATAATGTCGGGGCGCAT
>JAZLFI010000026.1:0-6502 GCA_045615725.1 Oscillospiraceae bacterium | reverse complement strand
GTAGCCGCTGAGCGCCTTGTCCGCCGACAAACCCGATGCCTTTAATCCACGGGGCACAAGCATGTGCTCGAGCGTTGAAAGCGAGGAGCGCGCGTATGCCGAAAACGCAAGGGGCAGTGCCACCTTAAGCATCCGCGAGGTCAGCTGAATTCCCTCACTTTGGTTTACATAACAACTTCTGTCGTGGAGATAGAAGCCAAACATCAGAATAAAAGAAATAATGTCACCGCAGACCGTGCCCAGCATGACCGCAACGCAGTTTTTCTCTATGTCACCCGCAGGGGTGCGCAGGAGGAAAAACGCCACCAGAGCGATGCTGATAAGCTGCTCCGTAAAGTGAACGAGAGTTGGCTTCCACACTCTGCCGCAGGCGGTAAAGTAGCCGCTTATTACCGACGACAGCGAGATAAAGGGCATGGCGTAAGCCATAATGCGCAGGGATTTGACGCACCTTGCATCGCCTATCCAGAGAAAACCCACGGGCTCAGCCGCAAAAAACAAAATTGCAAATGCCGCAAAGCCGAAGAATATGCTGTATCCGAAGCATCGGAGCATTGCGGATTTAATTGTACCGTGCCGTCCCGAGCCCAGCTCCTCGGATATAAGCCGTGTTGTCGCAAAGCGGATGCCCGAAACGGCAAAGGTGGTGCATAGCATGGAAACAGACAGCACGAGCTGATAAAGCCCTATGCCGCCCGTGCCTATCCTGCCTGCCAGCCATACCTGAAACGACATGCTTATGAGGCTCATCAGCAGGGAAGAGCCCGTCAAGAGCGCAGTGTTATATATAAGTCTTGTCTTCTTCATATTGAATTATATGAAGAGAAAACCCTCCGTCATACGACGGAGGGTTAATTTGTTATTCAGCTTCGTCCCACGGTATGGGGCGCTGACCTTTATCGACTATTCTGTATGCGTGTTCTGCAATCTCCGCCATGGGTGTATCGCGCAGGGAGTCGGAGTAAAAGTTTTCGACTTTGCCGTCGGGGAATTCTTCATAGAATCGCTTAACCTTTTCTTCTCCAGCGCAGTTCTCACCCAGAACTCTGCCCGTGTGCTTATCCATTTTGGTAGAAATGACACGCACGCCGAGACGTCTTCCTATCTCCTCAATGAGAAAATCGGGTGAGGCGGAAATTATCAGGTCATCGGGCTTTTTCTGCTTGAGATACCATTCGCAAATCCATGATTCGTGTTCATCCCAAAATTCGCTGATTTCCTTGTCGGGATCGGGGACAAATCGCAGAAAGCTGAACAGCCTCAATTTAAAAATGTCCAGTGAAATGCGCCTAAAGAGCATCAGTATTGCTGCCCATATGACATAGGGGATATAGAGAAATACGCGTGGGCGGTTACGCTTAAAGCACCAGTTTCCGAATGTCCATGCAGAGTTGGGATAGAAAATTGTTTCGTCAAAATCGTATACGTTCATAATCAGTCATATCTCACCGCAAGTGCGCGGGTTGCGTTAAGTACCGCAATAATAAGTACGCCGACATCGGCAAAAACCGCCATCCACATGTTGGCGATGCCGAAAGCGCCGAGAATCATTATAACAAACTTTACGGCTAAAGAAAACCATATATTTTGCTTTGCGATTTTAAGAGTTCGCTTTGCAACGGAAACCGCGAAGGGGAGCTTTCTCAAATCATCGTCCATGAGCACAACGTCGGCGGCTTCGATTGCTGCGTCAGAGCCTATAATGCCCATTGCAACGCCGACGTCGGAGCGTGCAAGAACAGGGGCATCGTTAACGCCGTCGCCGATAAAGAGCAGCGTTCCGCTATGCTGTTCGCGCTTGAGCTCTTCCACAGCCGCCACCTTGTCTTCGGGCAGAAGCTGTGCCATAACGTCGTTAACACCAAGAGAATCGCCTACAAGGCGGCCCGTTGCGTAGTTGTCGCCCGTGAGCATGACAATCTTCTCAACTCCTAGGGCGTAGAGTCCGCGCACCGTTTCTCTCGCACCGGACTTGATGCGGTCATCAATCGTGATGTAGCCCGAGTATCTGCCGTCGGTTGCGACATGAACGGTGGTTTTCTTTGATTTGTCGGTATCGGGCGGTTCAATGCCTGCCGCACGCATTAAGCTTGCGTTTCCGACAAGCACCTTCCTGCCGCAAACGGTTGCGGAAACGCCGCGTCCGGGTATCTCGCGGACGTCGGTGATAAGGGATGCATCGGGCATCTGCGGGCATGCGTTTCGCAGTGACTGGGCAATGGGGTGGTTTGAATAACTCTCAGCCGCGGCGGCAAGAGTTATGAGGTCTCTACGGCTGATTGCAACAGGCTCAATCGCCGTAACGGTGAAGCTGCCCTCGGTGACTGTGCCCGTTTTGTCCATGACAACGGTGGAAACATCGGCAAGCGCTTCAAGATAGTTTGAACCTTTTATGAGAACACCGCATTTTGACGCTCCGCCAATGCCGCCGAAGAATGTGAGCGGCACCGAAAGAACAAGAGCGCAGGGGCAGGAAATAACGAGGAACATGAGGGATCTGCGCAACCATTCCGCCCAGTCGCCTACTATAATCGAGGGGATAACCGCGAGAAGTATGGCGCAGAATACAACTACGGGGGTGTATATACGCGCAAATCGTGTAATCAGCGATTCGCGCTTCGATTTGAGCTCTGAAGAGTTCTGAACAAGCTCAAGAATTTTTGCAACGGTGGAGTTTTTATAGCTGCTTGTAACCTTTACGCGGATAAGTCCGCTGATGTTAAGACAGCCGGAGGTAACGCCATCACCGACTGCCACGTCACGGGGAACAGCTTCACCCGTAAGTGCGGAGGTGTCAATGGAGCTTTCGCCGTCTACAACAATGCCGTCAAGGGGAATCTTTTCGCCGGGACTTACGACAATAACCTGATTAACGGGAATTCTTTCCGGCTCGACTTTCTTGAGTTTTCCTCTGACCTCGACGCACGCATAGTCGGGGCGGATTTTCATGAGCTCTGTAATAGAACGGCGTGTTTTGTCGATTGCATAGTGCTCAAATGCCTCGCCGAGACGGTAGAAGAGCATTACAGCCACAGCCTCGGGGTATTCGCCTATGCATATTGCACCGATAGATGCAATTGACATGAGAAAGTCTTCTTCGAGAAACTCCTTGTTGAGGATTTTATCAAGGGCTTCAAGAAGAACATCGTGACCTGCAAAAATATAGGGGATGAGAAACAGCAGAAGAGTAATCCAGTTTTTCAGATTGAATAATGATGTGAATATCCATACCGCAATAAGCAGTACTGCACCGAATGCAATGGACAGAAGCTCACTTTTAAATTCGGTGTTCTTATTATGTTCGTGCATATTCTCACTCCTTTATATGGTCTATGCCCTGACCGATGATTGTGAAGATATGTTCATCGTTCAGAGAGTAAAAAACGGTTTTTCCTTCGCGGCGATACTTTACAAGCCGTTTCGAGCGCAGTATCTGAAGCTGATGCGATACTGCCGACTGGGATACATTCAGCAGCTCCGCAATATCGCAGACGCACATTTCGGATTTGGAAAGTGCGTACAGTATGCGAATGCGGGTGGAGTCACCGAAGACACGGAAAAATTCCGCCAGTTCACACAGCATGCCTTCGTCGGGCATATCGTTCAGTATATTTTCAATCAGTTCGCCGTGAGGCATGTTTTCGGAGCATACAAACTCATCCATAATTACATCTCCAACATATGAAAGAATGTTCATATATTATGATACGCAGAAGAAGGTTAATTGTCAAGTCTGCAACTACATAATTTCGACGTCGATAATTATTTCTTGACATAATGCGACATGGGTGATAATATTACAGCGACTTTGGTTTTGTACTGAGATTGGAGGCATTACAGTTATGAGAGGCTCTATGCTTAAAGAAATAATATTTGAGCAGGGAACAAACATAAGCGAGCTTGCACGCAGACTTGATGTTTCTCCCCAGACGCTTTACAGCATGGTTAAGCGCGATAATCAGAAGGTTGATTTTGACCTTATGATGCGTATATGCGCCGAACTTAAAGTACCCGTTGAGCGTATGTGCGAGGGGATCGAATTGCCCGAGCTTCCCGATAACGATGAATGGCAGCTGATACAGCAGTACAGAAAGCTTGACAGCTCGGGCAAAGAGCTTGCAAGCATGGTTCTCGGCCATGAATACCGCCGCATAGAGCAAAGTGAAAGTGAGCGGGAGGACAGAACAAAGATAATTCCTCTTTATCTTACTCCCGCCGCCGCAGGTTATGCGTCTCCCGCAATCGGCGAGGACTTCGAAGATTACGAGGTTTCCGCTTCAAGCGGTGCGGATTTTGCAGTTCGCATAGACGGCGACAGTATGGAACCTTATATTGCCGACGGCTCGGTGGTACTGTGCAAGCGTGGTGAGATTATCCGCGACGGCGATGTTGGTCTGTTTTTCGTTGACGGCGATATGAAGTGCAAGCAGTATTGCCAGGATTACGAGGGCAACGTCTATCTGTTCTCGGCAAACAGAGCGCGAAAGGATGCGGATGTCGAGGTTAAGGCAAGCTCAGGTATAACGCTTCTGTGCTTCGGCAAGGTGCTGCTGGATAAAGCGGTACCGCTCCCGTAAACAATAAAAAACGGTAGGCATTTGCCTACCGTTTTTTCATTTACATATTATCAGTTATTCAGGAATGAATAGTCAATGCTGAGGTCAGAGCCGTCAAAGCTTCCGTCAAGCTTGCTCATTGTGCGGTCATATGCCTTCTTATCCTCAGTTTTGTCGTAAGGAGTGGGGCAGAAGTCGTTGACCGATGTTGTGCTGCTCATACGGCAGGGGATAAGTTCAAAGGAATCTGTGATTACAGTTCCGTCAACATCACGCATGACCTTAACCTGAACGATTGCGGTATCCATATCTCTGGGAAGAGTGTTGCCGCCGAAGCTCCAGTTGCCGAGGCTGTACATGATAATGCCGTCTTTGTATTCTTCAACGGGCTGGAGAACGTGGGGATGTGAGCCGTATACAACGTTTGCGCCTGCATCAATAGCTGCGTGAGCAATTTCTTCCTGCTTATCGTTGGGGCTGTATTTGCCTTCTTCGCCCCAGTGCATTACGCAGATTATGTACTCAGCGCCGTCTTCCTTGAGCTTGTCGATTGCGCTTTCCACGTTATCGACGGAAGCGGATTTGTGTGAGCAGTAAAGACCGACCTTAAGTCCGCTTTCGGTTTCGTATATGGCGGTTTCATCGTCACCGGCATATTTGATGTCAAATTCGTCGAGAGCATCCTTGGTATCGTCATAACCCTGCTGACCGAAATCGGCGCTGTGGTTGTTTGCAAGACTTACAAACTCGACACTGCCTTTAACCAGAATTTCAGCATATGACGTAGGGGCTCTGAACGAGAACTGTTCAATGGACGAAAGCTTCTTGTCGGAGAATACGCATTCGAGATTTGCAACGGTGAGGTCATCGTCTTCGAAATATTCAATGGTGTTTGCGTAGGGATAAGACATGTCATCTTTAACAGTGTTTGTGAAGCTGGAGTTTATGTTCGATGACGAAAGTGTGTTATCGCCTACAAAAGATATGGTGAAATATTCAGGCTCGGGAGTGGGTGTGGGTGTCGGAGTCGCAGAAGGAGTGGGCTCGGGAGAAGCGCTGAGAGACTCCGTTACATCAGTGCGCATGAAAATGACAAGCGCAAGCGCCGCACATGAAACCAACAGAATGATGGTTAATATTAGTGTTTTTATAAACTTCATGTTTGCCTCCTAATAAGGATTTAACATTTAAATTATATACGCATTTTGTCGATTTGGCAAGGTTTTGATATAAAAAGACCGGATATCAGGGGATATCCGGTCAAAAAACATGTGATTTTGTGTAATTATGCGGTGGGTGAATGCTCAAAACTCTGAGAATAGTAGTTCTCGGGGTTAACTCTTGAGCCGTTGTCATACAGCTCATAGTGCAGGTGAGGACCGGAGGAAAGACCGGTTGAGCCGACATAACCGATAACCTGACCCTGGGAAACTGACTGACCCTGAGAAACGTTTACGGAGCTGAGGTGACCGTAAAGAGTCTGTTTGCTGCCGTGGTCAATCATAATGTAGTTGCCGTAGCCGCCTGCATCATATGCAACGGTAACAACCGTGCCGCCTGCAGCAGCATAGACGGAAGAACCGTATTTTGCGCCGATATCGGTACCGCCGTGGTTTCTGTATTCACCGGTAATGGGGTGGGTACGGGGACCCTGAACGCTGGTTATGTAGGTGCAGTCGGTAGGCCAGACAAGACCACTGTCAGTACCGCCGCCACCGGAGGAAGAACCGCCGCCGGAAGACTGATACTGGGTGTTAATCTCCTGAACCTTGGCGTTGATTCTTGCTTCCAGTTCATCGTTCTGCGCCTGAATCTGGCTGAGAACTGCGGCGTTTGCATTAATGTCGCTCTGGATTGCGTTTACGACTGCTGCGGCTTCACTGATCTGCTGTTCGAGGGAATCGTTAAGAACAACGAGGTCGGCCTTCTTAGTCTTCATTTCAGCC
>JAZLFI010000025.1:0-6514 GCA_045615725.1 Oscillospiraceae bacterium | reverse complement strand
GGCAATTATGTTATCGCCGGCGGCGACTTCAATCAGTGCTTCCCCGGTGCGCTGGACAAGTATCCCAACACTCATCCCGACCTCTGGGAGCCCGGACTCATTGAAAACGACATGCTTCCCGAGGGTTGGCAGTTTGCATATGATCTGAGCACTCCCACCTGCCGTCTGCTTAATCAGCCCTATGAGCCCAGCGACACTGAGAACACCCAGTACTACGTCATTGACGGTTTCATTCTTTCCCCGAATGTCACACTGAACAATGTCGAAACTCTGGACATGGGCTTTGTAAACTCCGACCACAATCCCGTGAGCCTGAGCATAACACTCGGATAATAAGCAACAAAAAAACTCCCGTTACGATGTAACGGGAGTTTTATTATTTAATTATCGGATTAGTGGCATCCGCAACCGCAGCCGCCGTCCTCATGGTCGTGACCGCCGCAGCCGCAATCGCCGCCCTCGTGGTCGTGGCATCCGCCGCCGCAGCCGCTGCAACCGCCGCTGCAGTTGCCCTCGTCGGTGAGGTAAGGAAGCTGACCGCGCATCATAAGCTCTGCCGCGTCATCGGAGTCGCCGCAGAAGCCTGCGAATGCAACGATGCCGTACTCTGCCAGTGCCTGACGTGCGCCGGTGCCGATATTGCCGACGATAACAACGTCAACGCCGTTTGCGTCCATAAGGTCTGCAACTGCCTGGTGACCGGTTTCCTTTACTTCGATGACTGTCTTTTCAAGGATTTCGGTGTTTGCTTCGTTGGTTCTGTAAATTGCGAACATCTCGGCATGGCCGAAGTGCTCAAATATCTCGCCGTCTTTATAAGAAACTGCAATAATCATAATTTATTCTCCTTTTTCAATAAAATCAACCAGCTCGTTAAGAGCGGATGCATCTACGCTTTCAACCTCACCTGCGTCAACCATAGTTGCAACAACGGGGTCAATGGGAAGACGTGCATAATGCTCGATGCCGAACTCCTCGGCAACCTTTGCGACCTTGCTTGCGCCGAATATCTCATGCTCCTTGCCGCATTCGGGGCATTTGAAGTAGGACATATTCTCAACAATGCCGAGAACGGGGATATTCATAAGCTTTGCCATGTTGACTGCCTTTGCAACTATCATGGAAACCAGATCCTGAGGAGAGGTTACGATGATAATGCCGTCAACGGGCAGGGACTGGAACACGGTGAGAGGAACGTCGCCTGTTCCGGGAGGCATATCGACGAACATATAGTCAACATCGGACCAGATAACGTCGCTCCAGAACTGGGTTACAACACCTGCAATAACGGGACCGCGCCATACGACGGGGTCGGTTTCGTTATCGAGGATGAGGTTGATGGACATAATCTGAGTGCCCTTATTGGTGAAGCAGGGATACAGAGCTTCGTCAGTGCCGCGTGCATGTTCGTGAACACCGAATGCCTTGGGGATAGAGGGGCCGGTTACGTCAGCATCCAGGACTGCGGACTGGTGGCCGCGGCGCTGCATTTCGCTTGCCATAAGGCTGGTTACCAGAGATTTACCTACACCGCCCTTACCGCTGACAACGGCAATAACTTTTTTAACGCTTGATGCAGGATTGAGCTTTGCGCTCATATCCATTTCAGCTTCGCGCTCGCTGCAGTTTTCACCGCAGGTAGAGCAATCATGTGTACACTCGCTCATGAGAACATGTACCTCCTAAATTTATCTTTTCATATTATTATTTTTTATTATTATATTATTATAACGCGATTAAGCGTTTTTGTCCAGCTTTGCAAGGGCTTTGACAAGATAATACGCACCAATTCCTGTAAATGCGCCTGTAATTATGCCTGATGCCATAAGCGCAGGGCCATAGACAATTATGGACGGGGTTCCACTGACCCATACTGCAACGGCAAGCTGGCCTATATTATGGGCTATTGCGCCGAATACGCTGACAACCCACAAAAGCTTTTCGGGAAAGATGCCGACGGTGAGTATCATGACGAGGTATGCTAAAAGTCCGCCCGCTATGCTGAAAAGGAAGCCCGACACGCCGCCTGCAAACATGCTGCCCATGAGGATGCGGACAACTAAAATTGCGCCTGCTTCTTTTTTCCCCAGTATCACCATGGCGACAAGGGTTATCATGTTGGCAAGACCCAGCTTTACACCGGGAATGGGCACAAGAGGCGGAATCTGCGCTTCGATTACGAATACGATAAGGGCAATTGCGGTCAGAAGCGCCATGAGGGAAAGTTTCTTCGTCTTAGCCATCTACCGTATCCCCCTCTATCTGGATAACAAGGCGGTGGGGCATGCAGACAATGGGCACTGCATCGTCGTTTATAGCACCCTGATTCATGCAGATATGGTCGCGGCAGTCAGCCTCGGTAACAGAAATGCCGCCATGCTCAACATGGACAAGATTATAGCCGTATTCGCTCTCAACGGTAAAATCGTAGGGCACGGCTACGGCATCAAGGTCAATCTGCTTATAAAGCTCGCCGTCTATATAAATATCCGCAACTGTTCCCGCTCTGCCCGAATTTCTGAGCAGCAGGAAAGCCGCGCTGAATAGCACAAACAGCACGGCGAAAATTATTATCCATTTTGCAGAACTTTGTTTTTTCATGGTACATATATTGTAAATGACTCTGCCTTGCTTGTCAATGACCGCAATTAATGTTATAATGTATTCTGTATCAAAATAAGTACACGAAGGCAAACAATATGACAGCTATTATAATGAAAATTCTCTCATATTTCCTGCCTGTTATGGCTCTGCTCGTTCTTGTACGTTCAGTGCGCTCAATGCTGCGCGGAAAACAGCAGACGGAAATATGGGGTTATATCCACACTGACGACGGCGTTCTTCTCATCAACCACTGGGAAAACCTTATCGGTCGCTCTCACTACACCGATGTCGAACTGCCCTTCCCCTCGGTCAGCCGCGTTCATGCGGTACTGAATCGAAACAGCAAGGGTGTATGGCGCATTAACGACATCTTCTCCAAGGGCGGAGTATGGGTAAACGGCGAGAGAGTCCGCGCCGACGGTCATGTCGTAAAAGACGGCGACATCATTAATCTCGGAGGCAACAGTGTCCGCTTCCGCGATATCAGTGAGCAGCAGCGTGCCGCAATCGAAGCCCGCCGCAACCGCCCGTGGAAAAAGGTGCACCCCGCGGTTACGCTTATGTACCTTACCGTTTTTCAGGTTATTCTGCTTCTTGAGCACTGCATTTCAGCAGAAAGCGGCGACCTCGCGGGTATTGCTCTCGGCTTTGCTCTTTTAATTCTGCTTGAGTGGTTCTGTTATTTTGCAATGCGAAGCATGCGAAGAACAGGCTTTGAGGTTGAAACTCTTGCGTTCTTCCTCTCCACACTCGGTCTTTCCGTTATCGCCACATCTGTTCCCGACGAGATGTTCAAGCAGATTATCGAGCTGTTCATCGCGGTTGCCCTCTTCTTCGTCATGGGTTGGTGGCTCCGCGATATTGACAGAACAAAGCAGTTCAGAGCACCCGTTGCGGGTATCGCGTTCCTGCTTCTTGCCGCAACTTTAGTTCTCGGCACTGAAAAATACGGCGCAAAGCTCTGGATTGAGCTCGGCGGTCTTTCAATTCAGCCTGCCGAATTTGTCAAGGTCGCATACATATATGTCGGTGCGGCAACGCTTGATCGACTCTTCAACAAGCGAAATCTTTACGTTTTCATCGCATTCTCCGCAGTCTGCGTCATGATGCTCGCGCTCATGCACGACTACGGCACGGCGCTTATATTCTTCACAACCTTCCTCGTAATCTCCTTCATGCGCTCTGGCTCAATAGCAACAGTTGCGCTTGCGGTTACGGGTGCAGGTCTTGCAGGCTTCCTCGCCTTCACCGCTATGCCCCATATCAAACAGCGTTTTGCAAGCTGGGGTCACGTCTGGGAGGACGACTTCGTATTCGCAGGCGGTTATCAGCAGGCACGCGCAATGTCAGGTGCGGCATCGGGCGGTCTATTCGGCAAGGGCGCTGGTATGGGGTGGCTGAAAAAGGACTTCGCCGCAAACGCGGACACCGTTTTCGGCGTACTTTGCGAAGAGCTCGGTCTTATCATCGCGGTTCTCGCAATATTCGCGATACTCGCTCTTGCATTCTTCGTTGTTAGAAACACTTATCAGGGCAGGTCGGCGTATTACTCCATCGCCTCCTGCGCAACTGCAAGTATTTTCATGATTCAGATGACTCTGAATGTTTTCGGTTCAGTTGATATTCTGCCCTTTACGGGCGTTACGTTCCCCTTCGTTTCCCACGGCGGCACTTCCCTGCTTTCCTGCTGGATGCTCCTTGCATTCATAAAAGCGGGCGACACGCGAAAAGGCGCAAGCTTTGTCGTCAAGCCTGCCGATGTAGAAAAGAAAAATCTCGATAAGGAGGCTGAAGACGAATGAAAAAAGTTTCCTTACGTGCATACAGCGCGATACTTATTGCCATTTGCGTTATTACGCTTCTCGGCATCTACATTGTCAGATACATAAACCACGGCGAGGACTGGGCACTTTACTTTGACTATGCCACCTCTGAGTTTTCATATACGCTGACCGACCGCAACGGAACAGTTCTTGCGAACATGGGCGGCGGCACAAAGACCTACGCCGATGACCCCGAGGTGCGCAAGGTCTGCTATCACGTCGTCGGCGATTACGGCGGCAACGTCGGCACAGGCGCACTCCAGAGCTTCCAGAAGGAGCTTTCGGGATATAACCTCATCGGCGGCATTGAACAGCATGACGACGTTACTCTTCCGCTTACAATCGACGCTGAGCTGAACAGAGTCGCTTATAACGCACTTGCAGGCAGAAACGGCTGCGTTATCGTATCCAACTACAAGACGGGCGAAATTCTCTGCATGGTGTCCTCACCGTCCATTGACCCGCTCAATCCTCCCGAAACCCTGCCCGAGGGTGTTTATATAAACCGTGCTATAGGTGCGGCATTCGTTCCGGGCTCCGTATTCAAGCTTGTTACGCTGACCGCGGCACTTAACACCATGCCCGATATTAACACCCGCACATTCCAGTGCAACGGCAGTGTTGACGTTAACGGTGTTACAATTACATGCACAGGCTGTCACGGAAACCAGACAATCGAGCAGGCTCTTGCAAACTCCTGCAACTGCGCATTTGCACAGCTTTCTCTCGACCTCGGTGCGGACACTCTCGCCGAATATGCTCAGAAGCTTGGCATAACCACCTCCAACAAGCTTGACAGCATTAATTCCGCCGTCGGCGCATATGTCAAGGACGAGTATAAAAGCGCCGCCCTCGCATGGTCGGGTATCGGACAGTCCGAAGACCTTGTATGCCCCTACTCCATGCTGAGAATTGTATCCGCAGTTGCAAACGGCGGTTCTCTCGTTGAGCCGTCACTGCTTGGCGTTTCCACGGAGAGAACTCCTATTCTTGATGCAAGCGTTGCAAGCAAAATGAAAAGCATGATGAACTACAACGTCGTCTATAAGTACGGCGGGCAGAGCACTTTCCCCGGACTTGATATCTGCGCAAAGACAGGTACTGCCGAGGTCAGCAACAAGGATGACACCGAGGTCAAACAGCCCCACGGCTGGTTTGTGGGCTTCTTGAACAACGCCGCACACCCCTACGCATTCGTCGTGCTTGTTGAAAACGGCGGCAGCGGACTGGGTGCGGCAGGTTCGGTTGCAAACACCGTGCTTCAGGCCGCAGTTGCAAAATAACTTACTGGAGAAACTATCATGACAGACATATCCGTCAACGGACTTATAAAGTCCTTTGAACTGGGTAAAAACATACTCGACGGGCTTTCCTTCGACATTGTCGAGGGAGAGCGCGTCGGCATTCTCGGGCATAACGGCTGCGGTAAGACAACGCTTTTCCGCATTCTCGTGGGCGAGATTGATTACGATGAGGGCAATGTTGCCGTAGCTAACGGCAAACGCATTGGCCTCATTTCTCAGATTCCCATCTACCCCGAGGGATATACAACGGAAGACGTTTTAAAGGATGCGCACCGCGAGCTTTACCGCATAAGCGACAGGCTTGAGGAAATCGCGCTTGAGATGGAGCACGACTCCTCCCCCGCGCTTTTAAAGGAATATGACCGACTTTCCGAGGACTTCCGACGCTTGGGCGGTTACAACATGGATGTTGACCGAAACCGCGTTGCGAACGGTCTGGACATTCCGCAGTACATGCGTGAGCAGGAGTTTGACTCTCTCTCGGGCGGTGAGCGCACAAGGGTCAACCTTGCCCGTCTCATTCTCGAGGATACCGACATTCTCCTCCTTGACGAGCCTACAAACCACCTTGACCTGCGTGCCACCGAATGGCTTGAGGAATATCTTCTCCACTTCAAGGGCACTGTCCTTGCCATAAGCCATGACAGATACTTTCTCGACAAGGTTGCTCAGCGCTGTATTGAGATTGACGAGGGCAAGGCTGAGTTTTACAGCGGAAACTACAGCTTCTACGTTGTTGAACGTCAGAAACGCTTTGAAGAAAAGCTCAGAAAATACGAAAAG
>JAZLFI010000024.1:0-1813 GCA_045615725.1 Oscillospiraceae bacterium | reverse complement strand
ATAACGGCTGTGTCCGCCTGCGTAAACGGCGGCGAGCTTATGCAGCCATATGTGGTGCAGAGCGCACTTGATTCTGAGGGCAATTCGGTCTATAATCGTGAACCGACGGCAGTGCACAGAGTCATAAGCGAGGAGACCAGCAAAACCGTATGCTCAATCCTTGAGCAGGTCGTCGGCGATCCCGATGATGGCACGGGAAAAAACGCGGCTGTTGCAGGCTACCGCATAGGCGGCAAGACGGGCACCAGCGAAAAGGTTAGCCTTGAAGCGGCCACGGGTCAGAAGGAGTATATTGTTTCCTTTATCGGTTTTGCCCCAGCTGATGATCCGCAGATTGCAATTCTTGTAATGCTTGATTCCCCGAGCAACGAATCGGGTATCTATATAAGCGGCGGTCAGATGGCGGCCCCCGTTGTCGGAAAGATGTTTTCCGATATACTCCCGTATATGGGCGTTGAGCCCGAATTTACGGATGAGGAGCTCAAAACAATCGACAGAGCAGTGCCGGATATTGTCGGCATGAGCATTCCCGATGCCGAGGAAAAACTCAGCGATGAGGGCTTTGAAATAAGACTTCTCGGTGACGGCTCAACTGTAACTGACCAGCTTCCCGTTGCCAATGCGGTAATCGCAGAGGGAAGCACGGTTATAATATACGCGGATAAATCCCCGTCGCAGGAAAAGGAAACCATGCCCGATATATCGGGTATGAGCTACCGCGAGGCAGAGCAGGTTCTCAGCACTTACGGCCTGTTTATCCGTTCAAGCTCGCTTATACCCGAGCCCGACGGACTCAAAATTTCCGCTCAGAGTGTAAAGAGCGGATGTCCCGTAGTGCCGGGAACTGTAATTGAGGTAACTCTTCTTACGAGCGATAAAAGCATGCTCGGAAGATACTGATAGATAAGGAGATTACAATGAAACTTTCGCAAATCTTAAAGAATATTGAACTTCTCGAGGTCCACGCAGACCTTGATGCTGATATAAGCGGCATAAGCTACGATTCCCGCACAACAAAAGAGGGCGACCTATTTATCGCCATAGTCGGCTTTGAGTCCGACGGACACAAATATATCCCCATGGCGAAGGAAAAAGGCGCAAGCGTTGTCGTGTGCGAGAGAGCACCCGAGTGCGATATACCTTATATTCTGGTTTCCGACAGCCGACTTGTTCTTGCTCTTGCAAGCTGTGAGTTCTTCGGTAACCCCTCCCGTGAAATGTGCGTAATCGGCATAACCGGCACAAACGGCAAGACCACAACCACTTATCTCATGAAGCACATGCTTGAGAATAAGCTGGGTGTCAAGGTCGGACTTGTCGGCACAAACGGCAATATGATAGGCGATGAGTTCATCCACTCCGAGAGAACAACACCCGAAAGCTATGAGCTTCAGAAGCTTTTCCGTGAAATGGCGGATGCAGGCTGTACCCACGTTGTAATGGAGGTTTCGTCCCATTCGCTTTACTTAAATCGCGTTGCGGGCATTGAGTTCAAGGTCGGCATCTTCTCCAATCTGACTCAGGATCACCTCGATTTCCACGAAACCATGGAAAACTATGCCGCGGCAAAGGCAAAGCTGTTTAATATGTGCGAGGTCGGCTGCTTTAACCTTGACGATGACTGGGTCGGTGCTATGACCGAAAACGCAAGCTGCAGGATTTTCACTTACTCGGCAGAAAAGAATGAGGCAGACCTCGTCGCAAAGGATATCCGCCTTTCCGCAGCTGACGTAAGATTCTGCGGCGTTACCAATGACGAACTTGAGCGCGTTAAGCTTGCAATCCCCGGTCAGTTTTCCGTATATAACGCACT
>JAZLFI010000023.1:0-22121 GCA_045615725.1 Oscillospiraceae bacterium | reverse complement strand
TCTTCAATATAAAGAAGTTCTTTGGGTGTCATGCTTCGTCCTCCTGAAATTATTAAGCTTTTCGCTCGTGTTTATTATCTGCATGCGATGCGAGTTTATGCCGCAAGTTTTTGCCTTGAACATAAAGGCTTTTTGTGCTAGAATTAGTACGATTTTGAATTAGAGGAAATTAATATGAATGATTTTAATAAGCTGCCGAGGATGGCGGCTATACATGATATATCGGGACTGGGAAAATGCTCGCTGACGGTTGCACTCCCCATAGTGTCCGCAAGCGGAGTCGAGTGCTGCTGTATACCGACGGCGCTTCTCTCAACCCATACGGGCTGTTTTTCCGACTGGACCTTCCGCGACCTTTCGGACGATATTCTGCCCATTGCAGAGCATTGGAGCAAGCTCGATGATATAAGCTTTGACGCAATTTATTCGGGCTATCTTGCATCGGAAAAGCAGGGCGAGCTTATTGAAAAGTGCATTGATTATCTGAAAGGGGAGAACACCCTTGTGATCGTTGACCCCGCAATGGCGGATAACGGCAGATACTATGCAAATCTGGATGAAAAAATGGCGTCGTGCTTCAAACGCCTTATAGCAAAGGCCGATGTCATAACCCCGAATATTACCGAGGCCTGCTTCATAACGGGAACGGAGTATATCTCCGCACCCCACAGCGAAGAGTTTGTTGACGGGCTTATCGATAAACTGTCTCAGCTTGGACCGAGGATTGTTGCCATTACGGGAGTCTGCCCCGATGAAAGTCACGTCGGCATTGTCGCAAGGGACAACAAAACGGGAAAGACCTGCCGATTTATGAACAGGGCAAGGGAGGGCGTGTTCCACGGCTCGGGCGATGTTTTCGCATCGTCGTTTGCCGCACTGCTGACCCGCGGTGCCGATGTCGAAACCGCGCTCAGCCTCGCTGAAGCATTCGTTTCCGACTGTGTAGAACGCACGGAAAAGCGGAATGTTCCGCGGCATTACGGACTGGACTTTGAGAGTGCGCTTCCCGACTATATAAAAAGCATGGAAAATGTATTGTGATTTTCGATAATTAAAAGTGATTTGCGCTTCGGATTTCTCCGAAGCGCTTTTTATATTAAAATATTAATAAAAATTGTCTTATTTACAAGTATATTCACTTGCATGTTGCTTAAATTCGTGTTAATATGTTATCAAATGCGTAGTGTGAGAAACTGCGCTTTAGGAAAAGGGGGTAGGCTTTATTGGAAAGTAAAGCAAAGATTATTGCAGTCGCCGGTAAAGGCGGTGTTGGCAAAACTTCTATCTCCGCTTCGATTGTCAGATTGCTCGTGGAAAACTTCCCCGATAAAAAGATTCTGGCAATAGACGCAGACCCTGCTGTCGGTCTTTCCGTAGCCCTCGGTGTTGACGTTGAGCTCACTCTGGATGATATCCGCATGAGCATTGTCGACAGTGTGGAAAATGGCGAAACCAGAGAAGCGCTTGAGCTGCTCAGCGAAGCAAGATTTAAGATTTTTGACGCACTTGTCGAAATGCCCGGATTTGCATTCCTCGGCATCGGCAGACCTGAAAGCTCCGGCTGCTACTGCAAGGTAAATTCTTATTTGAAAGAAGTTATCGGTCTACTGGCAAACAGCTTTGATTATGTTGTTATAGACGGTGAGGCCGGTATTGAACAGATTCAGCGCCGCGTTATGGATAAGGTAACCCACCTTCTTCTGGTCACCGACCAGAGCAAGAAGGGCTGCCAGGTTATCGGAACCATCAAGGGCGTTGCCGATGACCTTATCGTATACGATAAAATCGGCGCAATCATCAACCGCATGACCAACCCCGAGCTGGCTGAGCTCATAACCGTTCCGGGTGTTGAGATTGCTGCATTCATCCCCGCAGACAGTACCTTTGCCGCAAACGATATCAAGGGCAAGAGTGTGCTCGAGCTGCCTGCGGATTCCGCTATGCTCAATGGAGTTAAGGAAGCACTCCAAAAAATAGAAATTCTTTGAAGAAGAGGTGTAACATTTGAAAGATCTTAAGAATCTGATCTACTTCGAAAGTCTTCTCGAGAATACCAACAACGAACTGGTACAGAAAGCACAGGCAGACGGACAGCTCTGCATGGCTTACACCTGTTTCCACATTCCTGAGGTATTACTCAACGTAGACAACTGCTTCTCCGTGCGTCTGCGCGCACCGCACACCAGCTCCCTCGACATCTCCACCTACTACATGTCCAACTACACCTGCGAATACGCACGTGCACTGGTTGAACGTGGCATCGAGGGCGGCTACAAGTTCCTCGACGCAATGATCGGCGTCGACGCATGCTCCATGATGAACCGTACCATGGAACATTTTGAAATTCTCAATGTCAACGACAAAGAGCATTTCTTCGTCACCCACTGCGACATGCCTTACAAAGTCACCGACTATGCTCTGGACAGCTATGTAAAGCAGATGCGCCTGCGCGTTCTCGATCGCATGACCGAGGAATACGGCGTTGACACTTCCGACAAGGCTATCCGCAAGGCAGTCAAGGAGCACAACGAAGTCTGCAAGATCATCACCGAGATCGGTGAGATGCGCAAGGAAGAGAACGCTGTAATCACCGGTTACGAGTTCCACATCCTCAACCTCGTTTCTTACTGCTGCCCCAAGGCTCTCATTCTGCCCAAGCTGAAAGAGACCCTTAAGGAGCTCAAGGCTCGCAAGCCCGATCCCAAGCCCTGGTACCGTGCAAGAGTTGCTCTTATCGGTTCCGAGATCGACGACCCCGAACTGACCAAGCTGATTGAAGGCACCGGCGCATTTGTTGTTGCTGACCGTCACTGCTTCGGCTCCACTCCCGGCCGTGAAGTTATCGAGCTCAACGACGAAGAAGATGCACTTACTCAGATCTGCCGCCACTACATGGAAGTTGCAGAATGTGCAAGATACATATCCGACGAGAAGGTTCTGCAGCGTCGTGAGACCGCAGACCGCCTTGCAAAGGAATTCAAGGCTGACGGTATCATCTACGAACAGATGAAGTACTGTGACTTCTGGGGCTACGAGCGTGCACTCGTTTCCCATGTTATGCATGAAGACTACGGCTGGCCCGTCCTCTCCATCGACAGACTTTACAACAACGGTACTTCCGGCCAGCTGCGTACCCGCTGCCAGGCATTCGTTGAATCTCTGGAGATCAAAAAGATTCACAAGGAGGGTAACAAGTAATGGCTAAGAAAGAAAAGATTCAGTACCCCAATCCTAAAGTTTGGAAATGCAAAGATAATATTGACTGGAAAGCACAGGCTGCTAACCTGAAGGAAGTCGGCGGCATATTCGTTGATATGCTCAAAGAGACCGATTGGAAAGCATACGGTGCAAGACAGAAGGAACTCGCAGTTCAGTTTACCACCCGTGTAAAGGAAGAGTTCCAGGCAATCAAGGCTCTCGACGCAGCCGGCAAGAAGGACCTCCTCATCAACGGTGAAAAGCACCTTGGCCGTCTGTACGCAAAGGGCGCAATGGCAACTGTACGTCGTGAGTGGCGTGGCGTTAAGGACACCGCTTATGACTTCTACGAGTGGGCTCGCATGTGGGGCATGCTCCTCATGACCTTCTCCAAGGACCTCATCCCCGCACTGAACAGTGCTCTGTACTACCGCTGGATGATCTCCTACTTCTGCTGCCACGGCTTCATGGATAAGAACGTTATGGGTCTTCGCGGCGCAAACCTCCGCATGAGCCATGCTGTTACCTATGATATCTTCCGCTATGTTGCAGAAAACCTCGTCATCTGTGCAAAGGCTGACCGTAAGAACGGTAACAGCGAGGAGCTGAACAAGATGCTCGTTTCCTTCGACGAAATGACCATGGGCCAGCTCTTTGCAGGTTTCCCCGATCTTATTGCAGTACCTCACCAGATGTTCCCCGTATTCCTGGTATCCGAAATTGACCAGCTTACCTGCGTACCTTACATCGACGCAGTTGAGTCCTTCGGTCTGCCCGCAGACAGCTGCCCCGTTCCTTCTTCCGAATGTGGCGCACTGGTACTTGACGCTCTGCCCCATATCGGCAACGGCTTCATCTCCAGCTCCATGCCTTGCGACGGCTCTACCATGGCATCCTCTTACTTCCATCGCCGTTTCCCCGATACTCCCGTATTCCATCTTTGCTTCCCCGTACGCTATGCTGACGAAGAGACCGTTCAGCTCGGCGCAGAGGACATCAAGGCTTGCATTGCATGGATCGAAGAGAAGTTCGGTGTAAAATGGAGCTGGGATAACTACTTTGACACCATTAAGCGCTTCAACAAGGAAACTGAGTACGAGCTGCAGAAGTGGGAAGTAAACAAGTCTGCATATCCTCAGTTCCTCGGACCGTCCTACGAGCTGTTCCGTAAGTGGAACTACGAGATGGACGGCGGCTGCGATCCTCGTGCACTCGCCACTTGCGAAAAGGTCAACAAGCTCCTCATGCAGGCATATGCAGCTAAGGAAGAGCCCTGGCCCGGCAAGATGAAGTACCGTGCACTCGTATGGTCCTGCCCCGCTCACTACTATGCAAACTTCTCCAACTGGGCAGCAAACTGCTGGGGCATCGATGTCCTGGTTGAGATGGAATCCCTGAACTTCACCAAGCGCCTCGAGACCGAGGACAAGGAAGAAGCTCTCCGCGACCTCGCTCGTCTGTACGAACGTATGGTTATGCGTCGTCACACCAACGGCGGTTACCAGAACGTTGTTGACGAATGCTGGAAGCAGTGCGAAGAGTGGAACGCAAAGCTCGTTATCATGTACCAGAACGTTGCATGCAAGAACATGGCAACCGTTCAGGGTCTGCTCGACGAGCAGGGCCGTCAGCGTGGCTATGACCTCATCTGGGTTGAGCACGACCTTATGGACCCCCGTACCGTTTCCCGTCGTACCATGCGTGACAAGGTCAATGAGTACATGCGTACCGTCATGAACGCAGAGCCCGTTGATCCTTCTCTCGTAGAGTTCGAAGACGAAGTCTGCATGTAATTGAGCAGACACCTATATAAAAATTATTTGGAGGAAAATATAAATGAAATATTTTGGCGGCTGTGACGTAGGTTCCACCTACACCAAGGCAGTTATTCTTGACGAAGAAGGCAAGATCGTAGCAGATACCACTATCCGTTCCAAGATCAATTCCGAGCAGTCTGCAATCGCAGCAATGGACGAAGTAAGCCAGAAGGCAGGCCTTAAGAACGCAAAGGCACTTGAGTACCTCGTAGGTACCGGCTACGGCCGTAACAAGGTTCCTTTCGCAGATGAAAACATCTCCGAGATTTCCTGCCACGCAATGGGCGTACACGTAACCGATCCTTCCGTAAAGGCAATCATCGACATCGGCGGCCAGGACGTTAAGGGCATCGCAGTTGACTCCGACGGCACCGTAAAGAACTTTGCAATGAACGATAAGTGTGCAGCAGGTACCGGCCGCTTCTTCGAAGCAATGGCACGTTCCTTCGAGATGACTCTTCCCGAGTTTAGCAAGCTCGCACTTAAGGCAAAGAACGTTATTCCTATCACCGCACAGTGCACCGTTTTCGCTGAGTCCGAAGTTATCACCCTCGTTGGCGAAGGCAAGCCCATGGACGAAATCGCAGCAGGTATCGAAATGGCAGTTGCAAAGCGTTGCTTCGTTATGGCAAAGAAGGCCGGCGCAACCGACAGCATCACCCTGACCGGTGGCTGTGCAAAGAACGAAGGCCTGAAGGACGCAATCGAGCACGTTCTGAAGCTTAAGGTTATCAACCTGAAGACCGACCCCCAGCTTATGGGCGCACTCGGTGCTGCAGAGTATGCACGCCAGAAGGGTCTTGCAAAGAAGTAATTAACAAAGTTAAATACTTTTTAAGAACTCTCCGAAAGGAGAGTTCTTTTTTATTGCCTTGATATCAAAATCGGCAAAATAACAGTAACAGCACTTGCACTAATGCATATGAGTATGGTAAAATGCTATTAAAATCCAAGCAAAAATTAAGACAAGAGGGAAGAAACTATAATGAATAAGTATGTTTTCTACTTTAGCCCCACAGGCGGCACAAAAATGACTGCTGTTTACATAGCAAATGAACTTGAGGGCGCCGAAATTGATATTACTGAACGTTGCCAGGAGATGGAAATCGCTGAGGACGACTTGGCAGTATTCTGCATTCCCGTATACGCAGGCCGTGTTCCCATTCCCGTATATGAGCGCATGGCTCATCTGAAAGGCAATAACACTCCCGCAGTCATTGTTGCCTGCTATGGCAGCCGTAGTGTCGGCGATGCTATGATTGAAATGGGCGACAAGGTTAAGCAGAAAGGCTTTAAGGTTGTCGGCGGTGCAGAGGTTATAACTCCTCATGCATTCAATCCTGAAGTCGGAAAGTTCCGTCCCGACGAAAAGGACAGAGAGCGTATCTTCGACTTCTTCCATAAGCTTCTCGCAAAGCCCGAACTCAACGAAGTCAAGATGCCTGGTGATCCTGAGTATGCCAAGAAAAAACGCGTTAAGCTTCCTATGTATCCGAAGCCGGATAAGAAAGAGTGCATAGGCTGCGGAATGTGCTTCAAATATTGCCCGATGCATGCAATAAGCGAAGTTAAGATGAAAACCAACAAGAAAAAATGCATCAGCTGCCTGAGATGCATCGATATGTGCTCAACAACCTCACGCCATCTGCCTAAGGCAGACCAGGTAATCGGCGAGGTATCCGTTGTCGCCATGGCAGGCATCAGAAAGAAAAAACCCAAATTCTACATGTAATATTAAAAGAGCCGTATTTGACATACGGCTCTTTTTTGTTGACCTTTTCGACTGTATAAGGTAACATATACATATTAAATGTAAGGAAAAATTCTATGGAGCAGATGAAGATAATTGCCCGTATTCATACGGACTTCAAAACAAAATTCGGAATACCGCGTCAGAGCGGTGTGGTGGCTCAGCTCAAGGGCGAGATTGTATTTGAGCCTGAGTTCCGCAATCCCGATGCAGTGCGCGGACTTGAAGAATGGTCGCATATCTGGCTCATTTGGCAGTTTTCCGAAAACCTGCGTGCCGATTGGTCACCAACGGTGCGTCCGCCACGACTCGGCGGCAACACCCATGTGGGTGTTTTTGCAACGCGCTCTCCCTTCAGACCGAATTCAATCGGCCTTTCATCGGTAAAGCTTGAAAAAGTGGAAATTGACAGTGAGCGCGGACCCGTGCTCCATGTTTCGGGCGCCGACCTTATGGACGGAACGCCCATATTCGATATAAAGCCCTATCTTCCTTATGCCGACAGTCACCCCGATGCAAAGGGAGGATTTACGGATAAGACCGGGTTTAAAACGCTGAACGTAGTAATACCCGATGAAATAAAAACATTAATTCCCGAAGAGAAACAGGATGCTCTTATCGGTGTTCTTGAAAACGACCCCAGACCCCACTATCACAACGACCCTGAACGGGTTTACGGCTTTGAGTTTGCCGGAATGGAGATACATTTCAAGGTGTGCGGCGATACACTGAGTGTTACGGATGTAAGTGAGGAAAAACTATGAAGATAAAGAAAAGATTTTTGGCGCTGTGTTTAGCCGCGCTGATGCTTATTCCGCTGTGCGGATGTAATATGTTCTGGAAGCTGTTTCCCGACTATGATACAAGCATATTCGAGCAGGCATTCAGCGCGGACTATAATTACCGCGACAATATAGTGAATTTCTCCGACATGGAGTATGTCCGTCCCGATGTGGATAAAATGAAGGTTCTTGCAGACGAAATAACCGAAATGGTTTCGGATACTGCATCCCGCAACGAGATAACTCAGAAGCTGGATGAGTTTTACGAGCTGTATTTTAACTTCACCACCATGGAAGCAATCGCGGGAATCCGCAACGATATCGACATGACGGATAAGTTTTACTCCGAGGAATACGACTACTGCACATCCGCCGAGGCAACGGTAGACCGCATAGTTGACGATATGCAGTGCGCATGCTCAAACTCCACAATCTGCGCATATCTGGATGCCCAGTATTTCGGTGGAATGCTTGCCGAAAACTACAGCGTTGACGGCGAGTTCGGATATACCGACAAACTGATTGAACTTTTCAACAAGGAAAGCAGTCTGCAGGCTGATTACCGCGCACTTATGGCGGAAATGAGCGGCTATGACGGCGACGATGCTTACAAGAAGTATAACGAAAGAGCATGCAACATTTATATTGATCTTGTCAAAACCCGCAAGGCAATAGCGAAGGAATATAATCTGGACAGTTATGAGGATTATATGTCCATGGTTTACAGCCGCGACTATTCCGATACTGAGCTGACTCCTTATATTGATGCAATTAAGAAGTATCTTGTGCCTCTGTATAAATCTGCCGTTGACAGCGGAATGATAAACGATATGTATGACGGGCTCAATGAACTCAGCACCGATAAAGCCATCGAATGCTTTGACAGCTTCGTTTCCAAGCTTCCCGAGCAGATAAGCCAGACCCGCGACTTCATGAAGCAGTACGGACTTTACAATATTTCGTCCGACGATAATTCCAGCGACAGCTCATACAACACATATCTCGACCAATACGATGCTCCGTTTATGATGATAAAGACAGAGGGATACGGCGAAGATATGCTGACGCTCGTTCATGAGTTCGGACATTTCTGCGACGCATATGCAAACTACAACGGCGATACCAATCTGGATACCGAGGAAGTTATGTCCCAGGGTCTTGAATACCTTCTGCTCTGCTATCTGGATGATGCAAACTTTGCAGACTCTCTGACCAGATACAAGATGCTGGACGAACTGTATCTGTATGTAAACCAGGCAAGCTTCTATGATTTTGAGAAGCGTGTGTTTGCCCTCGGTGACGATGAACTGACCGTCGATAAGGTAAACAGCATATTTGGCGACGTTGCAAAGGAATACGGCTACTATGATGACAGCACGACGGAAATTTCATGGATAGATGTTACCCATTTCTTCGATTATCCGTTTTATGTAATAAGCTACTGTGTTTCCGACAGTGCGGCATTTTCCATATATAACATGGAGCTTAAGGAAACAGGCGCAGGCGTTAATATGTATCTGAAGCTTCTTGACAATGCAGATAACTATGGTTTTGTGGAGCTTCTGGAGAGCGAGGGCATGAAGTCCCCCGTGACAAGCGAAACAATATTCGAAATTTCCGAGATGCTTTCAGAAAGGCTTGGACTTTAATATGTTCAGAGAAATGAGAAGAAATGCTCAGCAGCTGAGCAGGGAAGAGTGCATCGAAGTCCTGAACACCGCGACAAGCGGCGTGCTTGCGGTGCTCGGTGACGAGGATTATCCCTATGCCGTTCCCGTAAGCTATGCCTATGACGACGGCTGCATCTATATCCATGGTGCACTGAGCGGCCACAGACACGATGCGGTGCTTAAGCACGATAAGGTTTCGTTCTGCGTGATTGATACGGATGATGTTATTCCGGAGCTTCGGACCTCAAGCTACAGAAGCGTTATCGCGTTCGGCAGGGCAACCGTGGTTGAGGACGAGGAAAAGCTGAAAGCGCTCATTCTGCTCGGCAAAAAGTATTCCGCAGGCTATGAGGAAGCAACACTGGAAGAGATAAGGACGACCTTTGACCACACCTGCATAACAAAGTTTAGAATCGAGCATATTACAGGCAAGGCGGGACTTGAATACATCAAAAAACAAAAAGCTATGCAGTAAGCATAGCTTTCTTTTTATTGCCTATTGAAAAACTGCAAAAAATGGGTATAATAAATATGGTTAAAATTTTTGAAGCATTTTGGAGATTGCCATGAAATATGTATTAGCAGTGCTTGTTGCCTATATTCTGGGTTCGTTTTGCGCGTCAATACCGCTTTCAAAGCGCATTTTCGGTGAGGATGTGCGCAACTGCGGAAGCGGTAATGCGGGGGCGACCAATGTGGCAAGGTGCTTTGGAATAAAAGCAGGGCTTATAACCCTTGCCTGCGACATGATAAAAACCGTTATCGCTATGCTCATAGGAAAATTTCTGGCAGGAACAGACGGCGAAGCTCTCGCTGGGGCATTCTGTATGATAGGGCACTGTTTTCCTCTGTATTTCGGCTTTCGAGGCGGTAAAGGTGTTTCCGCCGGCGCGGCACTGGGACTCATGCAGGGAATATGGGTGTTTGTTTCAGTAATGGCGGTGTTCCTCACTGTTGCGTTTACGGGGAAAAAGGTCTCCCTTGCGTCAATAAGCGCGGCGGCATTTCTGCCCGTTGCCGCATGGGTTTTCGGCACGCCTCAGTCCATGGTAATAATGTCTGTATTCTCAGCGGTTCTGGTAATAGTAATGCACCGTGAAAACATAAAAAGACTCATAAACGGAACGGAAGCGGACTTCAAACCCGGGAAAATCTGAGTATAGAAATTTCAGCTTCAAATTTGTTGAAAATACCGAAATTAACGCTTTAATGTGCTAACAGTCTTGACAAATTATAAGCAAGTGTGTAACATAAAACCATAATATTGTGGGACGCAGAGGGCGGTTCCACTTATTTAAAAAGAAAAGGAGATTATATTATGCCTAAGTTTAGTGAAGTTACCGGTAAGCAGTTCTGCGAAGATTATAACGGCAAAGAGCTCTTCAAGGAGTTCATCCCCATCATCGGCAAGATGCCCAGCATCGCATACAGACCCTTCTACAAGAAGCAGGCTAAGGACGTTGTTGGCTACGTTCTCGGTAAGGGCTACTGCGACCAGGCTGCAGCAGATGCACTGATTGCAAAGTTCGACGAGCTGTACGGCGATAAATAATTAGGAGTAATCCGAAAGAATTAAAGCGGACACTTAATGTGTCCGCTTTTTTTATGCAAAAATGCAAGCTCTCAACATAGATGTTGCAAGAATAATTGCATTTTATGTAAGGTGTGGTATAAATATGAATTTTTTGCGCTAAACTATTGAAATCTGAAATAAATATGTCTATAATGTGAACAGTGCTTAACACAAATTTAACAAGCTGTTAGGAGAGAAAAGCATATGGTCGAACAAACCTTAGTCCAAAAAATTGATGGCGTTATTAACGCAATAAGCGGCGTTCTTTATAAGCCGTACATCGTTCCTCTGTTCCTGCTTGTTGCAGGCCTTTATTTCACAATACGCACAGGACTCATCCAGTTTAAGCTGTTTGGCGAATCCATCCGTGTAGTATCCGAAAAGCCCAACGAAAAAGACGGCATTTCATCTTTCCGCGCACTGATGGTATCCACCGCATCCCGTGTCGGTACAGGCAACATCATCGGTGTTTCCACCGCAATCTGCACCGGCGGCTTCGGTGCAATCTTCTGGATGTGGATTACCGCAATTCTCGGCGGTGCTTCCGCATTCGTAGAATCCACCCTTGCACAGATTTATAAGAAGCGCGACGAAGAAGGCGGCTGCTACGGCGGACCTTCCTACTATATGCAGGATGCACTTAAGCAGCGCTGGCTGGGTGTCGTATTCGCGGTTATCCTTATCCTGACCTACGCTGTCGGCTACAACATGCTGGCCGCATTCAACACTCAGGATACCTTCTCCGGCTTCAGCTTCTACGGCGATAAGACTCCTCTTATCATCGGCGCAATTCTGGCAGTTCTCTTTGGCGCAGTCGTTCTCGGCGGTGCAAAGCGTCTGACCAAAGTTACCGGCGTTCTGGTTCCCATCATGGGCATCCTCTATGTTGTTGTATCCCTTCTCGTTATCATCCTCAACATCAAGGCAGTTCCCCTGGTATTCAAAAATATCTTTGTTTCCGCATTCGACTTCAAGGCAATCTTCGGCGGCTTCACAGGTTCCTGCGTAATGTGGGGCATCAAGCGCGGCCTTTACTCCAACGAAGCCGGTATGGGTTCTGCACCTAACGCGGCAGCAACCGCAGACATCTCCCACCCCGCAAAGCAGGGTCTCGTACAGATGCTCTCCGTATTTATTGACACTCTGCTCATTTGTACCGCAACCGCACTTATGTGCATGGTAGCAAATCCCGAAGGCCTCAATCCCGATGTTGCTGGTGCAGCATACGTTCAGCAGTCCATGCAGATGGCTCTCGGCAACTTCGGCCCCGTATTCATCTGTGTTGCAATGTGTCTGTTTGCATTCACCACTCTTATCGGCAACTACTACTACTGCGAAGGCTGCCTTAAGTTCATCCTTAAGCGCAACCCCGGCAAGACCTTCATGACCTGCTTCCGTCTGATTGCAACCGTTCTCGTATTCATCGGCGCTCTGCTTTCCGCAGGTCTCGTATGGGATACCGCAGATATGCTCCAGGGCCTCATGGTTATCATCAACGTACCTGTAATCCTCATCCTCGGCAAGCCCGCAATCGCAGCTCTCAAGGATTATATGAAGCAGCGCAAGGAAGGCAAGAACCCCGTGTTCAAGGCAGCAGATATCGGCGTAAAAGGCACCGATTACTGGAACTAATCCAAATCTAATCAATAAAAAATCTCCCATCCGAGGATGGGAGATTTTTTATTCATTTAAAATACAAGCTGAACTAAAATCATGTAGCAGGCGGTGCCGCCGACTATGCTTAAAAGTGCACTGCGTCTCCATAGATGAAGCAGAACGGTAAACGCGCAGGCAATGAGGTAAGGTGCCCAGCCTGCAAGGGCGGCGAAGCTGATCCCCTTTATGCAGTAGATAACGAGTGTTGCCATGATTGCCATGGGAAGCACCTTGCCGAGGTATGTAACGACGGGCGGAACTTCCTTGCCGCGGAATATGAGGAAGGGGAACGCGCGTTCAAACAGTGTGCAGAGTGCGCAGATGGCGATGATGATAATTGACTGTGATACTGAGATTGCCATTTATTCGCCCTCCTTTTCTGCAAATGCGGGCTCGAGTCTGCCGCGGAATACAATGAGGAGTACAACTGTTATTACAAGGGAGGGCAGAATGAAGTTCTGCGGCCCTATGATTGCAAGGCAGATGATAGAAGAGGTAAGTGCGATAATTGCGGGGAGTACGCTTCCCGCGCCTTTCATCTGGTCAAGAAGAATGATGATGAATAACGCGGTCAGAGCAAAATCAATGCCAGTGGTGTCAAAGGTGATCAGTGAGCCGATAAGCGCACCGATTATGCTGAGCACAACCCAGTATGCAAGAACTAGTGCCGCCGTGAAGATGTAAGCCTTCTTTTCGTCAACGTCCTCATCAAAGTTGTGGGAGCAGTGAAGAGAAAAGGTTTCATCGGGAAGGGCGAAGATGAGGAAGTATTTCCAGTTGCCGAAGCTTCTGAATTTATCTATGAACGGCAGACCGTAGAATATGTGTCGGCTGTTGAGAAGCAGAGCCATAATCGCAACAGTGAACAGTGAAACTCCGCCGGCGAAGAAGGTGACCATGAGAAACTGGAGTGAGCCTGCGAAGACGAACAGACTGCAAGCACCCGTCCACACGAAGTTATAGCCTGCGCTTTCCATGAGAACACCGTATGCAAGAGCAACGGGAACGAAGCTTATGAAAATGGGAATTGAATGCTTCAGGGAATATAGGAAGGCTTTTTTCATGTTATCACTTCTTTCCTTTGTTTCTTACAAAGCTGAAGGGGTCTGCATTGCCTCCGGAGTACATGGTATAGTTAAGGCTGGAGCTTATGTGCTCTTTCATTGCCTGCCGTGCAAGCTCCGGGATATGCATTTTAATTGCTTCAACGACGGCAAGGTGATTGTAAATGACGTTTGTTGACCAGGGGTTCTCTGAAACAGAGCTGATGATGTTCATCATTGAGGACTGATACATGGTAAGATTGGGGAGAAGCAGGTCATAGCACTTCTGAACATAGACGTTTCCGCATGACTGGACAATCAGCTTGTGAAAGGGCAGGTCTGTTTCTATCATTCCCGAGGTGTCGCAGGCAAGAACGCGCTCCTTGAATTCGAGCGCAAGGCGTTCAAGCTCTTTCACGGTTTCCTCGCTTGCGTGCATTGCGCAGAGTGCCGCCGCTTCACATTCCAGGGATTCGCGCAGGTCGTAAAGGTCAATCATGTCACGCATGCTGAGGTCAATGACGTAGTATCCGTTGGCATCAGCCTTAGTCGTGACGAAGCCTCTGTCATGCAGGTCGATAATCGCCTCGGCAACGGGAGTTCTGGATATCCCGAGATTTGAAGCGATGCTGTTAACGTTCAGCTTGCTTCCGGGAGCGATGCGAAGGGAAACAATCTCGTCGTAGAGCATTTCCGCAACGGTATCCTTGAGTTTCATATTCGGATTTTTCTGGAGATAAATCTGTAATTCTGAAGATGTCATAGTTCCGCCTCCGTGAGCTGTATTAGAAGCAAATTTTGGTAGATACGCAAAAACCTGCACTTTTTATGCCATGTATTTTACTATATCCCCGGCACGAACGCAATATTTCAGTGCAAAAAATAATAATTTGTCAATTTGAGAGCGTGAAAAAACGACACTGTCAAAAGACAGTGTCGTTTTTTATATGTGAGTAAATTACTGCTTGGACTTAATGTACTCGTCGATGCTCTTTGCACCGGTCTTGCCTGCGCCCATTGCGAGGATAACGGTAGCGGAGCCGGTAACTGCGTCGCCGCCTGCGAATACGCCTTCGCGTGCGGTCTGACCGTTTTCGTCAGCTTCGATGCCGCCCTTCTTGGTGACGGTGAGGCCCTTGGTGGTGGAACGGATCAGGGGGTTGGGGCTGGTGCCGATTGCGATGATAACTGCGTCGCAGGGCAGAATCCAGTTGGAGCCCTCAACAGCAACGGGACGACGGCGACCCTTTTCGTCGGGCTCGCCGAGTTCCATCTTCTGGAGCTCAATGCCGGTAACGCGGCCGTTCTCATCACCGTGGATGGCAACGGGGTTATTCAGCAGCTGGAATTCAATGCCTTCAGCCTCTGCATGCTCAACCTCTTCCTTACGTGCGGGCAGCTCATCGCGGCCACGACGGTAGGTGATGTAAACATGCTCGCCGCCCAGACGCTTTGCAACGCGGGATGCGTCCATTGCAACGTTGCCGCCGCCGACGACTGCAACGCACTTGGGGTGCTTGATGGGTGTATCGTAATCATCACGATATGCCTTCATCAGGTTGGTACGGGTAAGAATCTCGTTTGCGGAGTAAACGCCGAGGAGGTTCTCGCCGGGGATGTGCAGGAACTGGGGAAGACCTGCGCCGGAGCCGATAAATACTGCTTCGTACTTCTCGTCTTCGAACAGCTCATCAACGCTGATGGACTTGCCAATGATAGCGTCGGTGACAATCTTAACGCCCATGTCTTCAAGGTTCTTAACCTCAGCTGCAACGATCTCCTTGGGGAGACGGAACTGAGGAATACCGTAAACCAGAACACCGCCGGGCTTATGGAATGCTTCGTAAATGGTTACGTCGTAACCCATCTTGCGCAGGTCACCTGCACAGGTAAGGGAGGCAGGGCCGGAACCGACAACAGCAACTCTGTGACCGTTGGATTCGGGAACCTTAACCTCGTCCTTAACTTCCTTGTTCATGTGGTAGTCAGCAACAAAGCGCTCGAGACGGCCGATACCGACAGACTCGCCCTTGATGCCGCGGACACACTTGGACTCGCACTGCTTTTCCTGGGGGCAAACACGGCCACAGACAGCAGGCAGAGAGTTGGTGGAAGTGATGATTTCGTAAGCTGCATCGAAGTCGCCCTCAGCGACCTTTGCGATGAACTCAGGGATGCGAACGGAAACGGGGCAGCCGGTGCGGCACAGGGGATTGGGGCAATTAAGGCAACGCTTTGCCTCGTCTATTGCCATCTCGGGAGTGTAGCCCAGAGCGACCTCGTCAAAGTTACCGGCACGGACAATAGGGTCCTGCTCCGGCATGGGGTTCTTTTCCATTTTCATATTAGCCATTGCGCTTACCTCCGGTCATATTGCAGATATGCTTTGCAGCTTCGTCCTGCTCGTCCTTGTAGAATGCAGCACGCTTGATGAGGGAGTCGAAGTCAACCTCGTGTGCGTCAAAGTCGGGGCCGTCAACACAAGCGAACTTGGTCTCGCCGCCAACGATAACACGGCAGCCGCCGCACATACCGGTACCGTCGACCATGATGGGGTCGAGGGAGATGATGGTCTTAATGCCGTAGGGACGGGTGGTGTCGGCCAGGAACTTCATCATGATGTCGGGGCCGATTGCGATAACGCGATCGAACTGAGGCTTGCCCTCTGCGATGTTTGCGTCGATTTCCTGCTTCAGGTACTGGGTGGTGAAGCCCTTCTCGCCGTAGGTGCCGTCGTCGGTGCACATGATGAGCTTGTCAGATGCAGCCTTGAGCTCATCCTTAAGGATGACGATGTCAGCGCTTCTGAAGCCGCCGATGAAGGTTACGTCGATGCCCTTCTCGTGCATTTCTTTTGCAATGGGGTATGCGATTGCGCAGCCAACGCCGCCGCCGACAACACAAACCTTCTTGAGGCCTTCCATCTCGGTAGCCTTACCGAGGGGACCTACGAAGTCGGTGATGTAGTCGCCTTCTTCAACGGTGTGGAGCATCTTGGTGGTGCGGCCTGCAGCCTGTACCATGACAGTAACGGTGCCCTTTTCGCGGTCGTAGCCTGCTACGGAAACAGGAGTACGCTCGCCCTGCTCGTCAAGACGGAAGATGACGAACTGACCGGCCTGTGCATGCTTAGCTACCAGGGGTGCTTCGATTTCGAACAGGCAAATTGTCTTTGCGTCGTTCAGGAATCTTTTGGTTACTACTTTAAACATCTTATTACCTCTTGTCTCAATAAAATATTTTGATACTCGTAATAGGGTAACTTCAATAAGCTTACATTATATTATTAAGAATGTCAACAGTCTAATTGACAACAAATGTGTAAAAAACCTAGATTTTTCAATGATTTTTTGCAAATCATTGATTTAATTTTAACAGATGTATTCCTGCAGATATTGCCTTTGCCGAAAAAGGGGGTTATAATTAATCTGTAATAAATCATGCGGAGTGAAGAATATGATTACGAAGAGAGCTTTTGGCGAAAACTATTCGCTTTACACACTTGAAAACTCAAACGGAATGCGAGTCAGCATTACGGATCTCGGTGCCACGGTTCAGTCTGTTATGGTTAAAAACAGAAACGGAGAACTTATCGATGTTGTCCTCGGCTACGATACTCCCGAGGAATACCTTGGTAATGACGGATTTGTTGGCGCATTTGTCGGCAGATATGCAAACCGCATCGGCGGGGCATGCTTTGAACTGAACGGCGCTCGATATAAGCTCACCGTAAACGACGGCGAGAACACACTCCACGGCGGAAAGGGTTACGATTGCCGCAAGCTTGAGGCAGAAGCCGATGAAAGAGGAATAACCTTCTCAATTCACGATCCGGACGGAGAAAATGGCTTTCCCGGAAATGTCGATGCAAGCGTTCGGTATGAACTGGGCGAGGACAACAGCCTCAGCATTGCATACTTTGCCGTAAGCGATAAGGACACCGTGCTGAATCTCACAAACCACAGCTACTTCAATCTCCGCGGTGAAGGCGATATACTTTCCCAGCAGCTGCGTATTGCCGCTGACGGCTATCTGCCTGTGGATGCAGGGCTCATTCCGACAGGGGAGATAAGAAGCGTTGAGGGCACTGAGTTTGATTTCCGCGAGATGCGCAAGGTGGGCAGTCTTATGTATGACCACAGCTTTGTTCTCGACGGAAGCGGATTCTGTGCGGAAATGTACGATGAGCAAAGCGGAATAGATATGTGCGTATATACCGATATGCCCGCAGTACAGCTTTACTGCAGTGGAAGCCTTACAAAACGCAAGGGAAAGAACGGCGCGGAATATGACAAAGGCTCGGCTCTGTGCCTTGAAACGCAGTTTTATCCTGATTCTCCAAACAAACCGGATTTCCCCACGGTCGTTCTTAAGGCAGGCGAGCGTTTCACAAGCCGAACCTTACTGAGGTTTGATGTTAAATAGTTTTTTAAGCTCTTTTCGAAAATCATCGAAAAGAGCTTTTTCCTTTGAAAATTCAGACACTTTATACTTTCAACGCTAAATTGTTAATTTTTTACGCTTGACAATAGTTTGACATTGCTTTAACATTACTATGTTGAACTTTATTTGGAGGAGAATATGAAAAAAAGACTTTTGAGCCTGCTAATCGTAGGCTTGCTGCTGTTTTCACTCATTCCAAGTGTATTTGCAGCTGACAATTACGTACATATGCTAGATAAGAATGATCCCCGCATCGATGAAATGCTGAATGCGATAGACGATCAGAATTTCAGAAATTCAGGCACTACCGCCGCCAAAGCCAAAAAGATGATAAAGCACGCGATATTTGATGCACGCTTTGCGGCAATCGGCGGACAGTCGTTTAACTATCCTAACGGCGGTCCGTATTACTATGAAATTAATGACGGCACATATAATGTGGAAATTCGCGGCGCAACGGGTTGCTTTGCATATGCAAACTACATAACCAACCTGATTTACGGCACCGAAAAGGGAACTGCAGGCCTTGATAATAAGGTAGGCAGACAGTATCCCACACCCGAATCCTTAAAAGCACTCCTTACCACCAAGGCTCAGGCAGGCGAGCATTTGCGCATTGCCGAGGTACACTCCGTTGCATTCATATCTGCAGATGCAGACGGCTTCTATTGCCTCAGCTATCAGAACCTGAACAGCATAAACAACATTGAGCTTCAGTATTGGACTTACGAAGACTTCATTAACTACAGCTATTATACAGGTCATGAGATTTACCTGTGTGATACAAACACAGTAGAGAACACCGATACCGACGAATACTATACTGATGAAGAACTGATGAATCCGTTTACCGATGTATATCGGGACTCTCCCTATTATGAAGCGGTTCTCTGGATTTACAATGAAGGCATAACAACGGGCTATACCGATACCGAATTCAGAATCAACGGCGACTGCACAAGAGCGCAGGCTGTCACCTTCCTCTGGCGCGCGGCAGGTGAGCCCTGTCCCCAGACGGTAAATAATCCTTTCTCGGATGTCAGCAACTATGCATACTATTACGATGCAATTCTGTGGGCAGTTGAGCAGGGAATAATCAAGGGCTATGAAGACGGAACATTCCGCCCCAATGAAACGGTTACAAGAGCCCAGTTCGTGACACTCCTCTGGCGTTATGAGGGAAGCCCTTCCCCCAAGTCTGACAACTGCATTTTCCCCGATGTAACAGATCCAAACTATTCAAAAGCTATTCTGTGGGGAAATGACAATGATATAGTCAAGGGTTATGAGGACGGAACATTCCGCCCCGGCAATACCTGCACCCGCGGTCATGTTGCTATGTTTATGTACAGAGCTATGGCATAATGACGGATAAAATCAAAAAATAAACAATAAAATATCTCCGAAGCAGCAATAAATCTGCATCGGAGATATTTTTGCATTTTCTGCAAAATAAACCATATGTCTACAAATTGTCAATCTGCACAAAACAATCTTGCATTTCTATACAAAACGGAGAAAATGCACAAACAAATTGACTTAAAAAGGCTCAAGGGATAAAATGTTAACAAGCATACTATGGATACATAGTACACGAAAGTATTAAAGAAATGGGGGAATTAACAATGAGAGACCTAAAGTATCTTCAGTATTTTGAAGACCTCCTGCAGGAGGCAAACAATGAACTCATTGCCAAAGCCAAAGCCGACGGTAAGGTTTGTGCGGCGTTTCTGTGTGAAAACACACCCGAACCTCTTATGAATCTGGCAGGCACATTTGGCGTTCGTCTGTTTGCTCCTAACACAGGATCCATGGATATTGCAACCTACTACATGACCAGTCTTCTCTGCGAAAACAGCCGTGCTCTGCTCGAGAGAGCAATCGAAGGCGGCTACAATTTCGCTGACTGTCTTGTAGCACCCGACGGCTGCACCATGATTAACCGCTGCGCAGAAAACATGGAGCTTCTGCATACCATGGACGGCGGTAAGGATAAGTTCTTCTATGAGAACATGGAGATTGCACTCAAGGCAGACGAAAACGGCGTAGCGCTGATGAAGCTGCAGTGCCAGAACCACATTCTCAATCCTCTCAAGGAGAACTACGGCATCGATATTTCCGACAAGGCAATAAGAGCTGCAGTCAAAGAACATAACGAAATCTGCGAGCTGATTATGCAGCTGAGCGAATTCCGCAAGGAAGAAAAGCCCAGAATCACCGGGTATGAGTTTGCTGTATTCTGCCTTGCTACATACGTATGCCCCAAGTATCTGATTAAGAAAATGCTTCAGGAAACCGTCAAGGAAGTTGCAAAGAGAGAGCCCGATGATAAGCCCTACCGTGCACGCGTTGCCGTTGTCGGTTCCGAAATCGACGATGTTGAGCTCATTAAGCTCATTGAGGACTGCGGCGCATATGTATGTCTTGACCGCTTCTGCTTCGGCGCATTCCCCGGCAGAGTTCCCATTCCCATGAACGACGAAGAGGACGCACTCACTCAGGTATCTCGTCATTATGTAATGATGAGCCAGTGCCCCCGTTACATGGATATGCCCAAGGTATACGGCCGTAAGCAGTACGTTGCCGACCTTGCAAAGGAATTTAAGGCTGACGGCATCATCTATGAGCAGGTCAACTTCTGTGACCCCTGGGCATACGAAAAGCTGCTCGGCTCCACCATGCTGGAGCAGGATTACGGCTATCCCGTGCTCAGCGTAAACAGACCTTACAATATTGCATCCTCTATCGGTCAGATGCGCACCCGTGTTCAGGCATTCGTAGAAAGCATTGAAATCAAGAGAATTCAGGGAGGTGCTAAGTAATGAAGACTGTTGATGTTGTATATAACACCAAAAAGAAAAAGGGCGAAACCCAATACGGCAAGCTCTTTAACGACGGCAAGGTCAGAAAACGCCGTGAGTGGCGCGGTGTTAAGGACACCCTGTATGATTTCTCAAGATGGCTGTACCTGTGGGGCATCGTAATTGACGTTACCATGTCCAAGGGCGCAATCAAGGGCCTGTTCCGTTACCGCTGGATGTCCAACTATCTGGCAGTTCCCCATGCAATGGATAAGTTCACCATGGGCCAGCGCGATGAAACCCTGCGTATCACCCATACCGCAATGGACTTCGTCGTAAAGGACGTTGCAAAGTGCATTAAGGAAACCCTCCGCGGCGACCGCCGTGCGGGTAACGACGTTGAGTTCAGCAACAAGTGCGTCCTCTGCGATGAGAACGCAATGACCGTCTTCATGATGGGCTTCCCCATGCTGAAGGCAATCCTGCGTGAGATTCCCTGCATGTTCTCCGCAAACATCATGACCCAGCAGTCCACCATGCACTACCTCGACGTTGCACAGCGCTTCGGTATTCCCGGTGACGTTTGCCCCATGCCCGAAGCAGAGGCAGGCATCTCCATTGAGGACGACTTCTCCGTTCTCGGTAAGTGCGCAGTTCAGGTCAACACCACCTGCGACGGCTCCCTCATGGGCAACGGCCTTATCGCAAAGCGCCTTGAGCGTGAGTACGGAATTCCCACCTTCCAGCTGGCAGCACCTATGCGCCATGAATCTCCCGATGTTCTCGACTATGCCGCAAACGACATGAAGGCCTGCATCGAGTGGGTTGAAGAGCAGATGGGCGTTAAGTGGGATTGGGATGCATACTTTGAATGCATCAAGCGCGTAAACGCAACCACCCGCCTGCGCTGGAGCTGGCTGGAGGTTAACTCCACCAACTATCCTCAGTTCTACGGCGCAGTATTCTCACTGTTTAACGATACAGACTACATGGGCAACTGCGGACGTTCTGCAGACTTCCCGCCCATTGAGAAGAAGATTAATGAGCTCGTTCTCAAGGGCTACAAGAACAAGACCATGCAGGCTCCTGAGTACCGTCATCGCTGCGTAGTCTGGGGTGTTCAGCCGCAGTACATCATTGACCAGCTTTACTGGATGATTAACTGCTGGGGTGTTATTCCTCTTACCGATATGCTCTCCATGGTTGTCGATAAGGAATTCTGCGAAGAGAATAAGCCCGAGAACTATGAGCAGGCATACAAGGATATGGCATACCTGAACATGAACATGATCATGCGTAACAAGACCCACGGCGGCTACCAGGTTCTCGTTGACGAGCTCTGGGAGCATGTTGAGAAGATGAACGCAGATATGGTCATGATGTGGGAG
>JAZLFI010000022.1:0-10283 GCA_045615725.1 Oscillospiraceae bacterium | reverse complement strand
TCTACACATGGGACGACTACTTCAATGAAGCCACCGAAGACCACCTCAAGGAGCTGAGTGCTCTGTGTGCATATGCCGAATATGCAGGCATCAGCCTTGATGACGAGGACACTAAGGCCATTGAGGATAACCTCGCCTCCGTAAAAGAAGCGGCTGAAGCAAACGGCTATAAATCCGAAAACAAGTTCCTCGCCGCAAACTACGGCACAGGTTGCAATGTCGCCCTTGTCCGCGATATGCTCGAAAAGGAAGCTCTCGCAACCAAGGTTCAGACCACCATCAGCGACGGTTTTGAATACACCGATAAACAGCTCGAAAAAGAGTATGCAAGCGTTGCAGATGAATATGATACCTTCAGCTATGACTACTACTATGTAGCCGCTGAAACCACCGTCGGCGAGGACGGCACCGAAACCGCTTCCGACGATGCTCTTAAAGACGCAAAGGCAACTGCAAATGAAATCCTCTCCGCAATCAAGGGCGGTGACAAGTTTGCAGACGCAACCAAGGATATAATCGGCAAGGTTGAAACCACCGTCACCAATGAGGACGGCACCACCTCCACCGAAAAGCAGGATGCCGCTCCCACCTGTGATACAAACGTTGCAGGCTCCGAGCTTCCCTCCGCAATCGCCGAATGGCTCGTCGGTGACCGCTCCGAGAACGACTGCGACATCGTTGAAAGCGATTCCGGTTACTACGTTGTCGTATTCCACGAGCGCGACAATAACAAGCACAAGACCGAGGAAAGCGGCGATATGCTTGCCTGCGATTATATTGCAGACGGTCTTCTCCGCAACGAAGACCTGAACAAGTGGCTTGAAGATGTCATTGCAGGCATCAAGGATATCTACACCGCAAGCTCCCGCTTCGCAATGAAGTACGTCGGCAGATAATTTTTAAATTAAAAAGGCTGTTCCGAGGAACAGCCTTTTTTGGTAACTATTATGGATGAAAGAACAATCCGCGCCAGAATGCTCTTAGGCGCAGACGCAATGGAAAAACTGAAAAACAGTCACGTAGCCGTATTCGGTCTGGGCGGTGTCGGCTCATGGTGCGCCGATGCTCTTGCGAGAAGCGGTGTCGGAAAACTCAGCCTCATAGACGAGGACTGCGCGGGAATGAGCAACATTAACCGCCAGATATGTGCCTCGGAGTCCACCCTCGGCAAGCCCAAAGCGGAGATTATGAGGGCACGCATCCTTGATATCAATCCCGAAATCTGCGTGCGCGCAATCTGCGGCAGATACGATGCCGAGCACCGTGAGGATTTCTTCTCCGACTACGATTATATCGTCGATGCCATCGACCTTGTCGCCTGCAAGCTCGACCTTATCGAAACGGCAAAATCGCGGAACATCCCCATCGTGTCCGCACTGGGCACGGGCAATAAAAAGGATGCTTCCCTTTTGCAGATTTGCGATATAAAAAAGACCAGCGGCTGTCCGCTGGCAAGGGTCGTGCGCAAGGAGCTGCGCGCACGCGGCATTGAGCACCTTGATGTTGTGTTCAGCCCTGAAGAGGCAATGGAGTGCGAGCAGTTTGAAGCTCCCCCTCCCGGCCGCCGCAGTGTTCCCGGCTCGCTTATATGGGTACCCGCAACGGCAGGCATGCTTTTGTGCCAGCATGTTGTGACTGAACTGATAAAATAAAAAAGGAAGGGTAAAAATACCCTTCCTTTGCTTTTGTCTTTTTAATCAGATGGGGAAGAAGCCCTTAACGAACTCGAGGGGGAGAATGCCGCCCCAGCCGCCTGCCCATGCGCAGATAACCTGTACGCCGGTAAGAATGAGTCTCATCGTGTTTCTCCTTTCTTCAATATTCACAGCCGCTGCATGAAATTTGGAAATAGTCATGTAATTAAACGATGCGGCTGCTTTATCGTTTCACCTATATAGACGGAATAAATTTGTATATATTTCACTTTTCAAAAAAACTTGCATGAATTTTTCCAATGCGTTATAATGAACGGGCTTAATTATCAATAATTATAAATGCTGAAGCATATTACCGGGTGTAGCGCAGTTGGTAGCGCGCCTGCTTTGGGAGCAGGATGCCGCAGGTTCGAATCCTGTCACTCGGACCAAATAAAAAGGCAGTCGCTTTTGCGACTGTCTTTTAAAATATTTTCATTGTAATTCAAAGCGAGTTATTGTACAATATTTTTAATAATGACCAGAAGCGGAGAATTTCGAAATGTACGAAACCAACATGAAAATGATTGAACGCCGCTTAAACGCGGGTCTTGAACGTCTGCGCCGCGACTATGAGGTCAGAGAGCTTGACGTAGGCGACCTCAGGCGCTTCACCGTAGCGGACAGAGTTCATGTCGTCACCCAGTATGAGGTTGTGGGCGTTGGCAATCTTCTTGTAATGACCAACCCCGAAAAAGGCGCCATGCAGATGGATACCTTCACCTTTACCCCCTACTATAAAAATCTGCCGCTTTTCACAAGCGACTATATGTACTTTGAGGACAAGCGCATGTTTCTCAACGAGATATACAACCTTGTGGACTATCAGGATGAGCTGTACCTCAGCTACATAGAAAAGTTCGCCGAAAACTGCAAAAAGTATGAGCATCTCCCCGCCATGCCGCTTAAATCCTGCTGGTATGACGATATCCGTCCCGTGGTAATCGCAAAGACCACCGCACCCGAAAACGATGACGAGATTTTCGAGCTGTTCATGGCAAACCTTGAAACCTTCATCGAAATGGAAAAGGCATCTCCTCTGCTGGACGAAACCCGGTACAACGCAAAATGGGCTAAAAACTACGAATACGCTCGCGCACTTGTTGAGGACGGCGGCGTTTCCACCGACCTTTTCGTAAAGTCCCTCGGCGCGGATAAGACAAAGGAATTTTTCTATTCAATCTTCTTCGCACCTGATAAATATAAAAAGCAGTAGCCATTTTGAATAATTGTTCGTATAAAAAAATGACACAACAAAAAAACGGAGGTAATTACAATGTCAGAATTAGAAAAAGTTGAACTGAACGACGCAGAGGTCAAGGACGCTGTCGGCGGCATCGGTATCGGCTCATGTAAAAAAGACCCTGAAAACTTTAGTGCAACAAAAGAATACTGCAATGGCTGTGACCGCGTATCCAGAGTCACGCACGGTTCCAGCTATCAATGCAAATGCGGAAACGGCATCCCGGGCATTTGGCTCGAAAACAATATATAAACCGCTTTGCAAAAACCCCGTAACCGTCGGTTACGGGGTTTTTATTATGGCTGCCACGCAATTTCGCCGTTTACGATTGTCGCGCGGACAGAAGACTTTATCTCAAGGGGACTTCCGTCATAAATGACAATATCCGCATCCTTTCCCGCCTTAAGACTGCCTACGCGGCTGTCAACGCGGCAAATCTCCGCCGCGTTAATCGTAATAGCCTTGAGCGCTTCAAACTCATCCATGCCCTCCTTTGCCGCAAGTGCCGCGCACAGGGGAAGATACTGAATCCGCGTTACGGGGTGGTCGGTGGTAAGTGCAACCGTTACCCCTGCCTTTTGCAGGACACCCGGAGTTTTGAAATCGGAAAAGCTGACCTCGTCCTTTGTGCGTGATGCAAGGGACGGACCGACGATTGCGGGAAAGCCGCTTTCCGCAATTTTCTCCGCGATGAGATGCCCCTCGGTGCAATGGTCGAGAGTGAGACCGAGACCGAACTCCTTTGCAATTCGGATTGCGGTCATAATATCGTCAGTGCGGTGAACATGGGCTTTGAGGGGAATTTTTCCCTCAAAAAGCTCACGGTAACACTCCGTGCAGTATTCGCCCGAATTCCCGTTTTCAAAATACTGGCGTGCGAGGAAAAGCTCCTCGCGTATAAGCGATGCCGTTCCCATGCGGGTTGAGGGAATGTTGCCGTTAATGCCATAGTTCGTCATGGGGTTTTCGCCGAAGGCAAGCTTTATTGCCGCAGGCGCAAGGACAATCATATCGTCAACGCATCGCCCGTGGGTTTTTATGAATGCAAACTGTCCGCCGATTGGATTTGCGCTTCCGGGTCCGCACATAGCGCCCGTTATACCTGCGGCAAGAGCGTTGTGGAACGCGCTGTCCATGGGATTAATCCCGTCGAGTGCCCGCATGCAGGGTGTAATCGGATTTGTGTTTTCGTTGGACGGGTCAAGCTGCGATGTGACTCTCTCCTCCGCAATACCGATGTGGCTGTGGGCATCAATAAATCCGGGATAAACGCGCAGTCCGTCGGCATCGAAAACGCGCATCTGTTCTGTGGGCGAAATGCGCTCCGAAATTTCTTTTATCTTTCCTTTATCTATTAAAAGGTCAGCCCTTTTCGGCTGTCTTTCCTCCATTGTATGGAGCATTCCGTTTTTAATAAGAAGCATCTGGCTTTCTCCTTCGATTTTAAAAAAATAATTTTCACTGTATAGTTTCCCAAAAACGAGGGAAACTATCCTTGACATCTTAAAAAGGAGGTTAAATGTCATGAGCAATAATCAGAATAACAACCAGAACAACAATCAGAATAACCGCAACAACGAAAATCAGCAGAATCAGAACAACAATCGCAACAACCAGAACAACAACCGCAACAACGAGAACAATCGCAACAACCAGAACGATCAGCGCAGATAACTGCTGAAAATCGGAGTCGGAATTCGGGTAATCAAATTATCCGAATTCCGATTTTTATATTGTAATTATACATATTGTATTGTAAAATGTTTTTATAATCTGTAAAGAGGTGCACTATGGACAATAACACAAGGCGTTTAAGCGGCATGGCATACATATCCGACACGAAGCTTGTTCTCAAGCAGTTCAAAACAAAATTCTTCGTTCGCGCGTATCGCCGCATGATTTCATTCAATCTTCCCCGCGCAAACTACCTGTTAAATCGCATGGGAGTTCACCGCAAGGGCTTTGCCTATCTTGAGCCTCCCTTCTCCTGCGACTACGGCGACAACCTCTATCTCGGCGACAATTTTTACGCAAACACCAATTTTGTCGTTCTTGACGTTGGCAAGGTCACCATCGGCGACAATGCTCAGATCGGCCCCAACGTCACTATCACCACCGCAGGCCACCCCGTTCATCCCCGTGCAAGAAACACCCACTATGAATACGGAATTCCCATCGAAATCGGAAACAACGTATGGATAGGCGCAAATTCAACCATTCTCCCCGGTGTTAAAATCGGCGACAACACCACCATCGGCGCAGGCTCCGTAGTAAATAAGGATATCCCCTCAAACGTCATCGCCGCAGGCTGTCCCTGCAAGGTTATTCGCGAAATTACCGACGAGGATATGCAGTACTATTTCAAGGACAGAAAATTCGACGACGAAGCATGGCAGGCAGTTGTCAGCGGAAACGACGACTGGAAAAGCATAATCAAAAACAAATAAACGGATAAAACCAAAAGACTCACAGAAACCTCTGTGAGTCTTTTTTGTTGTTATCTTTCGCAACTTTTGTTACACAACAGCCGTCGAGGACAAAAAGTTCGTAAAAACTTATAAAATAAGGTTGCAAAAGTTAGAAAAATAGGGTATCTTTTTATTTATAGTCAACAAAACCGCAATTTGTCGTATTTTTCGTTGATTATTCAGGCTATATAGTGCTTATTCTTATTATTTGTGAAAAAGTTTTTAAACTTTAAATATGATGGGAGAACTGAAAATGAAAAGCAAAACGAGAAGAACACTTTGCACTCTGCTCGCAGTAATCATGCTTGTGGGCGTGTGCGGCATCACCGCCTTTGCAGATGATGCCGAAGCCTCCGTTAACCAGTATAAGTACTACACCGTTCTCGGCGACAGCATAGCCTCTGCCTACGGCACCGAGGGCTACGATGCCGCACTGCTCCCCGGTCAGGACATATGCGACGGCAACTTCGTTCCCGAAAGCTACGCCGCAATAGTCGGCGATGCAATCGGCGCGGAAACCATCGACATGCGCTCCCACAGCGGCTGGCGCACCTATGAGCTGCTGAACGAAATCGGCTGCGGTGACCTTGCCGCCGTTGACACCATGTACGGCGATTACTACAAATCAAGCTTTTTCCGCAGAGCGCTTAACTACATAAGCGATGCCGAGCTTGCAGGCGAGGGCGGCAGAATCATAAACGCAGTTAACAATGCCGACTTCATCACCCTCAACATCGGCACAAACGACCTTTTCTCCTATGCGCTCACCGTTACCGCAAACAAGGTTTCCGATGTGTTTGAGGATTCCGGCATTCTCGATATTGAAAACATCCAGGGCATCGAAGACCTGCTTGTCGCGTTCAATAATCTTCTGAGCATTGCAAGCGCAGAGCAGTACAAGGGCATCCTCTTGGAGTTCGTTTCCGCGGTTGAAAACGGCTTTGCCATGTACAAGCAGAACATGCCCATTCTCCTTGACAAGATTAAGGAGCTTAACCCCGACGCAAAGCTGGTCGTAATCGGCATGTCCAACCCCGTCAACATCACTCTCGACCTTAGCAAGGATATCGGTATCGACCCCTACATGATGTCTGACCTTCTGATGACCCGTGCAAACACCTTCACCAAGAACCTCTGCAACGAAAAGGGCTGCCTGTTTGTTGACATGACCGGCACCGAGTACTACGGCATCGGCGTTCTCGATACCGACAAGCTCCTTGCAGGCGACGAATCCGTCAAGTACTCCGCCATCAAGATTGTCCACCCCAACAAAGCCGGCCACGCTTTCATGGCTCAGCAGATTCTCACCGCCCTCAAGGGAGAAGCCGCACAGATTAACGTGACCGCGCGCTACTCCACCTACATTAAGAGAAACACCCTCAACTGGAACACGGTTGACGGCGCAAACAGATACTACGTCTACCGTTCAAGCTCCCCCAACGGCAACTACTACTTCCTCGGCAGCACCGACAAGGATGTTTTCTATGATTACGCAACCCTGTTCGGTCACACCTATTACTACAAGGTGTGCGCCTTTATGAATCCCTGCGGAAGCATCCGCACACCTTTCAGCGAGCCTGTCGCACTCAGAGCAAGATAAGGGAGACGCAAAATGAAGGCAACAGAATCAAAACCCTGGTTAAAATACTATAAGCCCGAAGATCTGGAGCTGACTCTGCCCGATCTTTCCATTGTGGACTACCTCCTCTGGCGCAACGCAGACCGCCTCGAAATGCCCGCGATGAACTATTTCGACAGAATCTTCGATTTCTACGAGCTTTTTGAAAACGTATATAACACCGCAAACGCCTATGCCTCCATCGGCGTAAAGAAAGGCGATATTGTCGTCGTATGCGCACCCACCACTCCCGAAACTATCTACACCTTCTACGGTCTGAGTCTTATCGGTGCAATCCCCAACATGATTGACCCTCGCTACAGTGCTCTGGGCATGCGCGAATACATCGAAGAGGTAGACTGCAAATATGTCATGACCATCGATGTTTCCTACGATAAGATGGTCGAGGCCATAAAGGGCACCAAGGTGGAGAAGGTCATCGTCCTCTCCCCTGCGGAATCTCTCTCCCCCGTGAAGAGATTTGCCTACTGCCTCAAGCACCCCATGAAGAAGAATATGCCCGAGGGCTTCGTCGGCTGGGGCGAGTTCCTCGAAAACGGCAAGGACTTTGAAACCGAGTATCTCCACGGCCACTGCGACAGTTGCTGTGTCATAGTCCACACCGGCGGCACCACGGGTCGTTCCAAGAGCGTCATGCTCAGCCACAAGGCGATTAACTCCGTTTCATTTCAATACACCAAGTGCCTCATGAAATATACCCGCGTTTCCGGCGAGGACAAATTCCTCGACATCATGCCGCCTTTCGTTGCATACGGTCTGGGCTACGGTGTGCATCTGCCTCTGGGCTCGGCAATCACCACGGTAATCGTACCCCAGTTCGAGGTTGAAAATTTTGCAAAGCTTGTGCTCAAGCACAGACCTCAGGATATCGCAGGCGCCCCCTCCCACTTCCTTACCCTTATGCAGGATAAGCGCATGAAGAACGCCGATCTCTCCTGCTTCAAAAATGCCTGCGCAGGCGGCGACGCCATATCGCTTGCCAATGAGGAGCTGGTCAGCAATTTCCTGCTTGAGCACAAGTGTCCTTATCGCCTCACCAAGGGCTACGGCATGACCGAGCTTGCCGCGGTTTCCACCGCCTGCATGCTGGATATTAACCGTCCCGGCTCAGTTGGCATTCCCCACGCGGACTTCCTCATCGCCGCATTCGACCCCGAAACGGGCGAGGAGCTCGAAATAGGCGAGGTTGGCGAGATTTGCATCCACGGCCCCACAATGATGATGGGCTATTACAATAACCCCGAGGAAACCGACCACATCATGCGCACCCACGCAGACGGACTCAAGTGGATACACACGGGCGACCTCGGCTACATGGACGAGGACGGCTTCCTCTATATTCAGGGCCGCATGAAGCGCGTCATCATCCGTCCCGACGGATTTAAGGTATACCCCCACGTCATTGAGGACGCAATCGCCCTCTGCCCCGACGTTGCAATGTGCACCGTCGTCGGCACAACCGCAATAAACGATGTTCAGGGTCAGCTTCCCCACGCATTCTTCACTCTCCGCCCCGAATGCACAAAAACCGCAGACGAGGTAATCGCAGAGCTTAAAGCAATATGCGTTGAGCGCCTTGTGGAATACATCTATCCCGAGTATTACACCTGCATCGACGAAATGCCCATGACGGCAGTCGGCAAGATTGACTACAAGGCACTTGAAAAAAGAGCCGAAGCCATGCTCCCCACAACCACATGGACAGTGCAGACGACAGGTGCACAGGTAAATCAGCGGCCCAAGACTGTGTAGTCTGAAGATAAAGCCCCCAATATTGAGAAAAGCGATACAGCAAATGCTGTATCGCTTTTTTATTATTCTTTTTCGCTGACAATCTTGTAGTATGCGCCTGCGGTTATCTTGTAGATAATTGCGTAGATAAGGGCGAAGGCGACAAAGGAAGCCACAGTCACCCATATAACAAGACCTAGGTTTTTGAGATAGAACAGCTGAAGCAGTTTCCACACAAGCGGGAACGCGAAGGCAAGATGAACACCCGCCATAATGAGGGGCGCGAAGAACACGGTCAGCACCTGAGAGTTGATGCTCTTTTTTATGTCCGCCTTTGTCATGCCCACATTCTGCATAATCTCAAAGCGGGATTTGTCCTCATAGCCCTCGGAAACCTGCTTGTAGTAGATTATCATCGCCATGGCGAAGATGAACAGAATGCTCAGCATGATTGCAACGAAGAACAGCCCGCCGAATGCCTGGAAGAAATCGCTTCTGCTGACAGCAAGGCAGTCGCAGAAATAGGTAAAGTCCGTGGGCTCTGCCTCTGCCGCGGTCTTTGCGCCCAGCTTTCCAAGCGCCTTCTGCTGGTCGTTGTAGACATTTATCTGGGTTTCCTCGTTTTCGTCAAGGTCGTAGCCGTAGAACCAGTGAACACCAAGAACGGGATAGCCGAAGCTTTCGTCCGTAAGTCCGTCGAGGGGTCTCAGCTCCTCCATGTCGTGAATTACGAACATGACCGAGGGCGTGATTGCGGCGTTTGCATCGCCGAAGCTGGCAAAGCTCTCAAACTCACCGACGATTTTGAGCTCAATGCCCTTGAAGCGGAAGCTGTCGCGGTCATACTCACAGCCCCTTGTGCAAACAAGGGCTTCGCCTTTATTCACGGAAACATTTTTGCCCGTCGCCGCGTTGTAGTCGTCCTCTGAAATGAAATACAGCTCACGCAGATTCTCGTAAACACCCACACCCGATGAATAAGGGTCGGCATCAAGGTCAATCTTGTCCTCATCCACCATAAGACCGGTTGCATATCCGAATGCGTATTTTACAACAGTCTGAGGCTTCACGCCATATTTATCGAACACGGCCTCATAGCTGTCCTCGATTTTGTCCAGCGTGCCGTCTGACAGGCTGTCAAGCTCATTGACAGTAACATTAAACTGGTTCTGTATGGGGTAGCGCGAGTTCAAGGTGTCCTCCGAGCCGAAATAAAGGCTTGTGGTGGCGGACATGGAGACAAGCACCATGGTGGAAAGAATGCAGATTGATGCAAGTCCGGCACCGTTGCGCTTCATTCGGTAAACCATAGAGGAAACGGAAACGAAATGATTTTTCTTGTAGTAGTATTTTTTGTTTTTCTGCAAGACCTTGCAAAGTGCAACGGAGCCGGAAATGAAAAGCATATAGCTGGCGACAATGACCATTATTACCGCAATGAAGAATACGGTGAGTGCGGAAAGCGGGCTTTTAATGGTAACTGCCAGATAGTATGCAATTCCCAGAAT
>JAZLFI010000021.1:0-8813 GCA_045615725.1 Oscillospiraceae bacterium | reverse complement strand
GTGATATACGCGGTGCACGAAATGCTTCAGCCGCCCGATTGCGTACCGACTATCCAGCCGATACCGGACATACTCCACGAAAGTTACCTCGTTTTCACGAGCAATCTTCCGCTTCATCGCATAATACGCCCATTAGCAACTCACAGGCGCCCTTATAATCTAACAAATCGCACGCGCTATGTCAAGATAAATTTTTGTATTTTTCGTAGAAAATTCAATTATTTTTTGTGAAAGCTCACCAAATGAAATACGCCCCTATATCTTGTGTTTTTCCCGCATAATCGACACAAATGAATAAGCAAAAAAGCACCGAACCTATTGTTCAGTGCTCTTTGCTATTTCCTTTTTAATATCCTCTTCCCTTGCGAGGATGTCTTTCGCTCCGCGCAGGAGTATCTCCCCTGCCCTTGTCAGACCACTGACGCGGTTGCCGCGCTCAACAAGGCTGACTCCCAGCTCCCGCTCAAGAGCGGAAACCGCACGGGAGATGCTGGAGTGGCTTGTGTATAGCTTCTCCGCGGCTCGGGTAAAGCTCCCCGTTTCCGCAAGAGCGGCAAATGCCTTTAACTGTTCAAGCTCCATAAGGCATTAATAATTAAATGTATGGGGCAGCAGGTCGCGGAGGCGGTAGCTCACGTATCTGCCGTCTGCTCTTGCGCAAAGCACCTCGAGTTGACCGTCGGGGCAAAACTCGGAAAGGAACTGTCTGCATGAGCCGCAGGGCATGCAGTAGTTTTCGCTTTCCGCATAGATTGCTATGCGCAGAAAATCGGTGCTTCCCTCGCTGACCGCCTTGACGCAGGCGGTGCGCTCGGCGCAGATAGTATCGCCGAGGGCGGCGTTTTCGATGTTGCATCCGCTGAAGAGCTTGCCGTCGCGGCATTCGATAACTGCGCCGACGGGGAATTTGGAATAGGGTACGTATGCGTTTTTCGATGCCTTTCTGGCAAGGCTGAGGATTTCGTTGTCAGTCATTACGCTTCTCCTTACTCTCTTTAATCTTTCTCGTCGCTGTCACCCGAGATATTTTCCGCGAAGCTTATCTTCCAGTGCGCGAAATCGCAGAGGGGATTGTTCTCGTTGACCTGAATGCCTTCAATCAGACCGCGGTGGGTAACCAGCTGATGCTTCTCATAGCAGATGGGGATGATGTATGCGTTGTTGCAGATATATGCGCTCATGGTTTCCGCGGCATCGTAGCGCTCATCTTCGCTCGCGGCAAGATACTCGGAGATGTATTTTTCAAGTGTGGAGTCGTTGACACCGCCGTAGTTGAGTTTGCCCTCGGTGCAAAGAAGGCGGGAGGGGTCAAAGTCGGAATTGAGTCTGACCTCGCCGTAATACAGGTCGAAGTTGCCTGCTTCGACAGCTTCCTTATATGCTTCCCAGCCCAGAACATTGACGTTAACCGCAATGCCCAGCTTTTCCATATCGGCTTCGAACTGGTGGGCAACATTGACCTTTTCGCCGCTGGAGCCGCAGACTACGAAATTAATCGTAACATCCATGTACTCCTCTTCGCTGATTCTCATCTCGAGGTATTCGTCCTCGTCAAGGTTCTTGAGTCCCGCATTCTTCAGAATGCGCTCCACCTTTTCAAGGCTGAACTTGTTCTGGTTGTTGACGGTTGCGCTGTAATACTGGCTTGCGGGGCTTATTATCTGAGTGGTTGGAACTCCGTAACCGCCCAGCTGTTCAGCGACGATGGTGTCGCGATCAAAGGCAAGACTGCAGGCAGCGCGGATTGCGGCAACCTGCATGGTACCGCTGCCCATGTTGACTCCGATGTAGTGGAGATTTGTCGTATTGTAACCGCGGATTTCGTTTGTAGCGCCGTAGCCCAGATTGGTAGGTGCCGTGGGGTCGTTGAGAACCGCATCTATGAGGGAGTCCTCAAAGGCGGACATGGTTTCGTCAACTGTGGTGTACTGCTCAAGATATATAGTCTTGAGCGGCAGGGTCTCATAGGACGGATATTTTTTGAAAGCCTGAAGCTTCTTGTGGTTTCTGGAAATAGCATAGGGACCCGAGCCCTGGGGGAACTTGCTTCCAAAGCTTCCGTCCTTGATTACGGGAATGCTCAGAAGCTTTGGGAACTGCATGTTCACCTTGGTGATGTTTACATTGAAGCTTTCCGCATCGTTAACCGATACCGCGCCTATGTAGTAAAGGCGGCTTCTGTAGCGTTCGGAGTCTGTTGCGCATCTGAGGGAATAAGCCACGTCGTATGCGGTAAGATGACTGCCGTCATGGAAGTATCTGTCGTCAGCGACAGTGAAGGTCCAGTTCTTTCCGTCCTCGGTGGTCCAGCTGGTGATGACGTTTGGAATCGCCTCAAAGCTGTTATCAACCTCAATCATATTCTCGTAAACGAGATTGCAGACGAGCTGGTTGTTGGTGTTCGTGGCCGACAGCGGATTCATGCTGTAATCTTCGTTGTAGTTCAGGGTGAAAACGTCGTCGGCGGCAGTGGTCTGCTTAAGCTCCTGACCTGCGCTGTGACCCGTAATATCGTCGCTTCCGCTGTCGCCTCCGCAGGCGCAAAGCGAAAAGCTCATTGTCGCGGCACATAAAAGGGCCGCAATTTTTGTCGGTTTTCCTCTCATGACTTATCCTTTCAAAGCATGATGACCGCGGCCATGGAGCCGCGCACTCCCTCTGTTCCTCTGTGGGACCAGTATTTATCCTGATTGCACATGGTGCACTCGGCGGATACGTCTATGTTTTCCTGCTTAAGACCCAGCTGCAGGAGCCGTCTTTCGTTTGCGCCTCTGAGGTCAACATGGGTCTTGCCGTTTTCTTTCTTTTCGAGAAGTCCCTCGGTATCGCCGCCGAGATACTTCTCCACCGCCGCAGGCACATCGTCGTCGCATTCGAAACAGCATTTTCCGATGCTCGCGCCGATGGCGGCATGAATGTTTTCGGGCTTTGCGCCCATTTTCACCATCTTCCCCACCGCAACGCCGAGAATGTCGGCAACTGAGCTTTTCCAGCCGCAGTGCACGGCGGCGATAACTCCCGCCTCAGTGTCCTCGAGCAAAACGGGAACGCAGTCGGCGATGTAGATGAGAAGCGGAAGGTTTTTTACATTGGTAACAAGACCGTCGGCATTATACGGAACGGGCGTTCCGATGACGTGGCGGTCGGCGTCGGATGCTTCAAGCACCTCAATCTCGTGCACCTGCTTTGTGACAACGAAGTCGTCCTTGCCGCAGGAGAAAATCTCCCCTGCCCTGCGATAGTTTTCCTTGACGCACTCGGGGTCGTCGCCTCGGTTTTCGCCGAAGTTCCATGAGTCCCATACGCCCGTGCTCACACCGCCGATGCGTGTCGTGAATATATGCTTTGACGAAAGCACCGAGCTTTCCATATATACGCAGTCGTTAAATCTCTTTTCCGCAAATGCCATGATTTTTAACCTCTTCATTTTCCCACTTTTCTTTGCCTCTGCAAAGAAAAGTTCCAAAAGAAACAGACCAAGGGTCTTGCCTTTGGAACCCGCCGGAGGTAACTTCAGCACAAGGTTCCATTCATATCCGCCCTCTGTCGCAAGGCGTAATTGCCGACTAATCCCGAGTACCGCCACAGCAAGGAAGACTTGCCTACCGCGGTGTCTTACAGGGCTACTGCGCAGCAGCCCCCAAATTGTGCGTGCGGCACATGTAACGATAAGCTTAATGTTTGCATCGGGGGAGGCAGAAGCTTAGACTTCGCAGCGGATACAGAACGCCAATTAGACTTTCTACCGCCGAGGGTTTTCAAAGGGACACTTCCCTTTGATTGCGTTTCTTTTTGCAGGCGTTTTTCTTTGGCAACACAAAGAAAAATGCCGACAAGAATTTACTCGTTTCTGCCGCAGCACTCTTTATACTTGAGTCTGCGTGAGCCGTCGGGCTTCATCTTGCCGCAGGGGCAGGGATCGTTGCGTCCGGGCTTTGCCACCTTCTTGATGGGCTTTTTCTTGACGGGCTCGCCGCCGACGTTTTCAGCGGCATTCTTGGAAACTGCCTTGCGCTGAATGGGCTGAGTCTTGCGGACTCTTGCGGTGTAGATACGGCGGACGGTCTCCTCGCGGATGCCGTTAATCATGGCCTCGAACATATCAAAGCCTTCCTGCTTGTATGCGTCGATGGGCTTGGTGTTGCCGTAGCCGCGCAGGCCGATGCCGCGCTTGAGCTCAGCCATTGCGTCGATGTGGTCCATCCAGTATTCATCGACAACGCGGAGCATGATAACTCGCTCCAATTCACGCATAAGCGGGTTGCCGTTGGGGTCGGGACCGAGCTCTTCCTCGCGCTTTGTGTAAACATCCTGCGCAATATCGTAGACCGTATCGGTGAGCTTTTCCACATTTGCTCTGCCCTTAATCTCATCCAGCTTAATGCTTCCGCGGGCAAGGAAGAGCTTTTCGAATGGTGCAAGCGCCTCGTCGAGATGCTCCTGATTTTCGGGGCTTCCGCCTGCGAGCTTGTCGTTCAGCTCGGTGGAAATGAACTCACGAGTCATGTTGCTTATGTGCTCGCGCAGATCCTCGCCGTCAAGCACCTTGCGGCGCTCATCGTATATGATGTTTCTCTGCTGGTTCATAACGTCGTCGTATTCGAGGACGCTCTTACGAGTCTGGAAGTTGCGGCTTTCGACGGTTTTCTGTGCCTTCTCGATTGCGTCGGAAAGCATCTTGTGGTCGAGGGGAGTGTCATCGTCAACGCCGAGAGTTTCCATGATGTTCATCATTCTCTCCGAGCCGAACAGACGCATAACGTCGTCGGTCATGGCGATGAAGAAGCGGCTTTCGCCGGGGTCGCCCTGACGTCCGGAACGTCCGCGGAGCTGATTGTCAATTCGTCTTGACTCATGGCGCTCGGTGCCGAGTATGTAAAGACCGCCTGCGGCTCTGACCTTTTCCGCTTCCTCGGAGCAGACTTCCTTGTGTGCCGCCATGCGCTCGGCAAACATCTTTCTGGCTTCGAGAATTTCCTCGTTGTCGGTGTCTGCATAGCCTGTTGCCTCGGCTATAATCTCATCGGCATAGCCCGCTTTTCTGAGGTCGGTTTTGGCAAGATACTCGGGGTTGCCGCCAAGCATGATATCGGTGCCTCGGCCTGCCATGTTGGTTGCGATGGTGACCGCGCCCAGCTTGCCTGCCTGCGCGACAATCTCGGCTTCCTTTTCGTGGTGCTTTGCGTTGAGGACATTGTGCTTAATGCCGCTTCGCTTGAGCATGTTGGAAAGGTATTCGCTCTTTTCGATGGAAACTGTGCCGACCAGAACGGGCTGACCCTTTTCGTGGCACTCGATAATCTGATTTATGATTGCGCGGTTTTTGCCGTTTTCGTTTTTGTAAACGACATCCTCGCGGTCAAGTCGAGCGATGGGCTTGTTGGTGGGAATTTCGACTATGTCCAGGCGGTAAATGGTGCTGAACTCCTCTTCCTCGGTGAGTGCGGTACCGGTCATACCGGAAAGCTTGTCGTACAGTCTGAAATAGTTCTGGAATGTGATAGTCGCAAGAGTCTTGTTCTCGCGCTGAACGTCGACGTGCTCCTTCGCCTCGATTGCCTGATGCAGCCCCTCGCTGTAACGGCGGCCAAGCATAATGCGGCCGGTGAACTCGTCAACGATTAAAACCTCGCCGTCCTTGACAACATAATCAATATCTCTCTTCATAATGCCGTGGGCACGGAGAGCCTGATTGATGTGGTGGCTGAGGGTGGAGTTTTCTATGTCTGCGTAGTTTTCAAGACCGAATGCTCGCTCGGCTTTTGCAATACCGCGGGATGTGAGGGTTGCGGTTCTCGCCTTTTCGTCAACAATATAGTCGGCGTCGATGTTTTCATCCTCTTCCTCCTTGTCGTCGGTGGAAGCATATACCTTTACGCTCAGACGTCTGACGAAATCGTCAGCCTGACGGTAGAGGTCGGTGCTTTCGTCGCCCTGACCGGATATAATAAGAGGAGTACGCGCTTCGTCTATAAGTATGGAGTCGACTTCGTCGACGATTGCAAAGGAGTGGCCGCGCTGAACCATGTTCTCCTTGTAGATTGCCATGTTGTCGCGGAGATAGTCAAAGCCCATCTCGTTGTTGGTGCCGTAGGTGATGTCGGCGTTGTATGCGTCCTGACGTTCCTCGTTGCTAAGACCGTGGACAATGAGGCCGACAGAAAGTCCCATAAACCTATGGACTTTTCCCATCCATTCGCTGTCACGTCGTGCAAGGTAGTCGTTGACGGTTACGATGTGAACGCCCTCGCCTGCGATTGCGTTGAGGTAGGCGGGCAAAACGGCGACGAGGGTTTTGCCTTCGCCGGTTTTCATCTCGGCAATTCTGCCCTGATGCAGAACGATACCGCCGATAAGTTGAACGCGGAAGGGCTTCATGCCCAGAACGCGCCATGATGCCTCGCGCACTGCGGCGAATGCCTCGGGCAGGAGGTCGTCAAGCTCCTCGCCTGCGTCGTAGCGGTCTTTGAACTCCTGAGTCTTTGCCTTGAGCTCTGCGTCGCTGAGCTTCTGCATCTCAGGCTCAAGAGCCTCTATCTTATCCACAATGGGGTATATTTTTTTCAGCTCATGGTCGGTGTGATTTCCGAAAAGTTTATTGAAAAGTCCCATGGTTTTCTCCTTTGAAGTTGGGAATATTATCTTTTGTATCTGTCAGTCTCATCAGGGGCTAGTAACCCATAATAATCAATTTGTTATTATATCATGTAATTGTGAATAAAAAAAGAGAAAAGCGCAGAAAATTGGCTTCTTTCGCTTGAAGCACGGCGGAAAATGCATTAGAATATAATAGATATATTATGAGGAGGTGCGGCATGGACGCAAGAAAGAGACATACGCTCATATGGAAAGGCGCAAGACCTTTGGCGAAGTTTGGCTCAAAGCTGCTTTTTAACTACACGGCGGATACCTGCCGCGAGGAAGGTCCCTTCCTCGTGCTGTCTAACCACAACACCGATTTAGACCCCATGCTCACCGCCTGCTCCTTCCCCAATCCCCTGTACTTTGTGGCAAGCGAGCACATTCTCCGTCAGGGCAGAATTTCCGATTTCGTAAACTACATTACCGAAATCATCGCCCGTCAGAAAGGTGGAAGCAGCACCGCCACAATCAAGAGCATTGTCCACCATCTTAAAGAGGGTCACGATGTCTGCCTCTATCCCGAGGGCAACCGCTCATGGGACGGCGTGACAAGACCCATCTCCCCCGCCACGGGCAAGCTCGTCCGCATGGCAGGCGCGAAGCTGGTAACGCTCCGAATGGAGGGCGCATATCTTGCAAGCCCCCGCTGGTCGGGATGCTCAATCCGCCGCGGCAAAGCCCACGGCACAATCGCGGGTGTCTACGATGCCGATTATCTCAAGAGCATTTCCGCAAAGGAAATTCAGGCGATAATCGAACGCGACCTTTATCAGGACGACTATGCCGACCAGCGAAAAAATCCCGTCCGCTTTATCGGCAGGAACTTGGCCGAGCACCTTGAAACCCTGCTGTTCATGTGTCCCCACTGCAAGGCAGAGGGTAAAATGCGCTCCGAGGGCAACTACTTCATCTGCGATGAATGCGGCACAAAACTGCGCTATACCGCCGAGGGATTTTTCGTCGGCGACAACATGATTTACGACAGTGTTATCGACTGGAGAATATGGCAGACCGAACGTATCCGCGCTCTCTGCGAGGATGAGGAAAAGGAAGAAATTTTCTCCGACGACGACATGGAGCTTTACAGCATCGAAACGGGCAGCAACGCGAAATTCACCTGCACGGGCAAGCTCAGTCTGAGCCGCAAAGGTCTTTCCCTGCCCGGCGGACTTTTCATTCCCATAGGCGAGATTACGGGCATGTCAATCCGCGGCGCGCAGGACCTTTATTTCTCCCGCGGCAGTGAAAATTTCTTTGTCCGCAGTGACAAAATCCGCTGTACCTCCAAGTATCTGACGGCATGCGGAATGTTTGACAAACGCCTTTTGTATGGTATATAATTTATTTTTGTTATTTTAAGTGTTTTTGAGGGAAAAAGATATGAAGACGATAGGTTTTGACAACGAAAAATATGTACGCACGCAGTCCCAGCATATCCGCGACAGAATAGCCAAATTCGGCGGCAAGCTTTACCTTGAATTCGGCGGCAAGCTCTTTGACGATTTCCACGCCTCCCGCGTGCTTCCCGGCTTCGAGCCCGACAGCAAGGTCAAGATGCTTTGCGAGATGAAGGACGACGCAGAAATAGTCATCGCAATTTCCGCCGACGATATCGAGCGCAACAAGCGCCGCGGTGACCTCGGCATCACCTACGACGAGGACACCCTCCGCCTTATCGACGCATTCCGCGGTATCGGCCTTTACGTCGGAAGCGTTGTCATCACCCACTATAACAACCAGCCCGCGGCAAACATTTTCCAGAAGCGTCTGGAAACTCTGGGCATAAAGACCTACCGCCACTATATCATCCCCGAGTACCCCTCAAATGTTGAGCTCATCGTTTCCGAAGAGGGCTTCGGCAAGAACGATTACATAGAGACCGAGCGCAGTCTTGTTGTCGTAACCGCACCGGGACCCGGAAGCGGCAAGATGGCAACCTGCTTAAGCCAGCTCTATCATGAGCACCGCCGCGGCATCTCCGCAGGCTATGCGAAATTTGAAACCTTCCCCATCTGGAACGTTCCCCTCAAGCACCCCATAAACCTCGCCTACGAGGCGGCAACCGCGGACCTCGACGATGTCAACATGATTGACCCATTCCACCTCGATGCCTACGGCGAAACCACCGTCAACTATAACCGCGACGTTGAAATCTTCCCCGTTCTGAACGA
>JAZLFI010000020.1:0-1137 GCA_045615725.1 Oscillospiraceae bacterium | reverse complement strand
ACGGTTTTTATGACGGAAAGGTCGTAACGAAAAGTTATAAGCCCTTATCCTTCATCTTGAATTGAGGAGCAGGATAATGGCAGAAAAGATGAAAAAGCCGATCACAAAAGGCGTTGCAAAAGTACCCGTCGTGATGCAACTTGAAGCACTCGAATGCGGTGCGGCTTCCCTTTGTATGGTTTTGGCATATTACAATAAATGAATCCCTTTGGAGCAGGTGCGTGAGGATTGCGGAGTATCCCGTGACGGCTCCAACGCGAGAAACGTCCTGAAAGCCGCAAGGTTTTACGGACTGGATGCAAAAGGATATCGTTATGAACCGGAGACGCTGAAGGAAAAAGGCACATTTCCCTGCATTATCCATTGGAATTTCAATCACTTTGTCGTGTTGAACGGCTTCAAAGGCGGCAAGGCATACATAAACGACCCCGCAAGAGGCAATTACAGCGTTCCGATGGAAACCTTCGATGAATCCTTTACGGGAATTTGTCTGCAATTTGAACCGACGGAAGATTTCGTTCCTTCCGGTAAACCGAAAAGTATGCTTTCCTTTGCGGCGAAACGGCTCAAGGGGACGGGAGCCGCCATCGCATTTACCGTGCTGACCGGTATGGTCGCAGCACTGATGGGCTTTGTTCAGCCTGCTTTTTCTCGTATTTTTCTTGACCATTTGCTTACCGGTAATGATCTTGATTGGACGGTGCCGTTTCTCCTGTTTCTCGGAGCATTCAACATCATACAAATCATCATGTCCGCTTTGCAGGCGATTTATTCTCTGCGGATAAACGGCAAAATGGCGGCAACGGGTAATGCTTCGTATATGTGGAAAGTATTAAAGATGCCGATGAAGTTTTTCTCTCAGCGTATGGCGGGAGATATTCAGGGACGGCAGGGTTCCAATGCGACTATTGCCAACACGCTGATCGGTACCTTTGCGCCGCTTGTTCTGAATACAGTCATGATGGTGTTCTATTTTGTGGTCATGCTCAGATACAGTGTCATTTTGACGGTTATCGGGCTTGCTTCGCTCACGATCAATGCCATTGTATCGCAGTACATATCCAAAAAGCGTATCAACGTCACCCGTGTTTCCATGCGGGACGGTGCAAAGCTCGGTGCCGCTACCGTTGCGGGTAT
>JAZLFI010000019.1:0-6696 GCA_045615725.1 Oscillospiraceae bacterium | reverse complement strand
GAGGGCATTGCCGCCGCGGCAATAAAGGCAGTTCTTCCGCTGAGTGCCCCCGTATTCAAGGCGCTGGCACTTCTGCCGCAGGAGCTTACCGACAAGCTTCCCCACTTCGTTCACGTCAAGGAAATGCGCTATGCCGTCGGCATGGACATGAGCCTTGCAAAGTATGTTGAAGCAGGCAAGCGCGGCTTAGCATCCGAGAAGGAGCTCAACGAGAAGCTGGGCGTTAAGGCAAAGAGCGTTTATGTTCCCGCAACTCTGGCGGCATCCTACAAAAACGCAAAGAAATCGCCCGTAGAAAAGATTAAGGCAATGTTTATAAAGCCCGTGGTCGTTGACGAATACGGCGAGGAAATACCCAAGGCACCCGTATGGAAGCGCCTTTTGAAGAAAGCATAAGGAGGGGACAGGATAATGGCATACAGAATTAACGAAACCGTCTGCACAGGCTGTGACGCCTGCGTAACCGCGTGCCCCACCCATGCTATCAGCGGCGAGATGCACGAGGTTCACAGCATCGACCCCGAAAAATGCGTATCCTGCGGCCTCTGCCTCAACCTCTGCACTCAGGCGGCTGTCCGCTCAGGCGCAGTTGTCGACAAGCAGGAGCACGACGAATGGCCCATTCCCAACGTTGACGCTCAGCTGTGCAACGGCTGCAGTGCATGCGTCACAATCTGCCCCATGTATGTGCTCAAAATTTCCGAGCCCAAGTTCAGAGGCGATATAAACACTTACGCAGAGCTGACCGACAAGGATATGTGCGTCGGCTGTGAAAAGTGCGCTGACCACTGCCCCGTAGGCGCAATCACCATGGTCAAGCGCCTTGTTGCAAACGAAGTAAAGGAGGAGCAGTAATATGACAGAAGTAAATTACGGCTTGATTGACTCCATACTCGAAAAGTACGAATACAAGCAGAACATGATTATCGCAATCATGCAGGATATTCAGGGCGAGTACCGCTACCTGCCCAAGGATGCGCTGAACTACGTCGGCGAGAAGCTTCACATGACCGCCGCATCCCTTGCAGGCGTCGCAACATTCTATGAAAACTTCTCCCTTACCGAAAAGGGCAAGTACATAATCCGCGTATGCGACGGCACCGCATGCCACGTCAAGAAGTCCGCTGATATCCAGCAGGCACTTTTGGACGCAATCGGCATGACCGCTGAGGACAGCATGTCCGCCGACGGACTTTTCACCATCGAGCGTGTTGCATGTCTCGGCGCCTGCGGTCTTGCTCCCGTATGCACCGTCAACGGTGCTGTCTATGCTCAGATGACCCCCAAAAAGGCACGCGAGCTTATCGCTGAGTTAAGGGAGGCTGAAAAAGATGAAGAAGCTTAATTCAAGAAAAGAACTTATCTCCCTCCGCAAAGAGCTTGCCAAGGAGTTTGAGGCGCAGGAAAGAAAAATCCTCGTCTGCGCAGGCTCGGGCTGTGTTGCCAGCGGCTCTCTTGAGGTTTATGCAAAGCTCAAGGAAATCATCGAGGAAAAGGGCATCGCGGCCGAGGTTGAGCTTCAGGACCACGTTGACCACGGTTCTGACGCAGGTCTTAAAAAGTGCGGCTGTCTCGGTCTGTGCCAGATCGGACCTCTGGTTAAGATTGAGCCCGAGGGCTGGCTCTACTGCCACGTAAAGCCCGAAGACTGCGAAGAGCTTGTTAACGAAACCGTCGTAAACGGCAAGGTTTTAGAACGTCTGCTCTTTGAAGAGGACGAAAAGGTTTACAAGACTCAGGAAGAAATTCCTTTCTACAGCCATCAGATGCATATCGCCCTTGAAAACTGCGGCGATATCAGCGTTGACAGCATCGATGAGTACATAGCTGTCGGCGGCTACACCGCGCTGGAAAAGGCACTGTTTGATATGAGCCCCGACGAGATTATTGCCGAGGTTACAGAGTCCGGTCTCCGCGGACGCGGCGGCGCAGGCTTCCCCACGGGCAAGAAGTGGTCTCAGGTTGCCGCACTTAAGGAAGCACCTATTAAGTTCGTTGTCTGCAACGGCGACGAGGGTGACCCCGGCGCATTTATGGACTGCTCCATTATGGAGGGCGTTCCCCACAAGATGATTGAGGGCATGATTATTGCCGCAATCGCAACAGGCTCCGAAGAGGGCTACATCTACGTCCGCGCAGAGTACCCCAGAGCTGTTGAGCGTCTTACCAAGGCTATTATCGACGCGGAGAGCTACGGCATTCTCGGCGACAACATTCTGGGCTCGGGCAAGAGCTTCAATCTGCGTATAAGCCGCGGCGCAGGCGCATTTGTCTGCGGCGAGGGCTCGGCCATGCAGACCTCTATCGAGGGTCATCGCGGCACTCCCAGAACCAAGCCCCCCAGAAGCGTTGACAAGGGTCTGTTCGATGCACCGACCTCCCTCAACAACGTTGAAACCTACGCAAACGTTCCCGCAATAATCAACAAGGGAGCAAAGTGGTATAAGTCCATCGGCACCGAGAATAACTCCGGTACCAAGGCATTCTCCCTTGCGGGCAATATCAGACACACCGGCCTTATCGAGGTTCCCATGGGCACAACCCTGCGCGAGATTATCTTCGATATCGGCGGCGGCGTTAAGAGCGGCACATTCAAGGCTGTTCAGATCGGCGGCCCCTCCGGCGGCTGCCTCACCGAGGAACACCTCGATCTGCCCCTGGACTTTGACTCCACCAAGAAGATTGGCGCAATCATCGGCTCCGGCGGTCTCGTCGTCATGAGCGACGACACCTGCATGGTTGAGATTGCACGCTTCTTCATGAGCTTCACAAGAAAAGAATCCTGCGGCAAGTGCACCACCTGCCGTAAGGGTATTCCCAAGATGCTCGCAATACTCGAACGCATCACCGAGGGCGAGGGAACTTTGGAAGACCTCGACGAGCTTGAAAGACTTGCAAAGCTTGTCAGAACCTGCTCACTCTGCGGTCTGGGCAAGACGGCAACCAACCCCGTTATGAGCACTCTCAAGTACTTCAGAGACGAGTATGTCGCCCACGTTGTTGACAAGAAGTGCCCCGCAAAGGTATGTAAGAATCTGTTCGAGATTAAGATTGACCCCGAGAAGTGTATCGGCTGTACCAAGTGTGCGCATAACTGTCCCGCCGAAGCTATCAGCGGCAAGCTGATGAAGGTTCACAGCATCGACCTGACTAAGTGCACAAGATGCCGCACCTGCGTCGACGGCTGTCCCACTGAAGCAATCATCGAGGAGGTATGAACATGAGCTACATGATTATTGACGGCATTAAATGCGAATATGAAAATGCCCGCAACGTACTTGAAGTTGCACTGGCAAACGGTATCAATATTCCCAACCTCTGCTACTGCGAAAACCTCTCCACCTACGGCGGATGCCGCCTGTGCATGATAGAGAATGAAAAGGGCGGAGATGAAGCGGCCTGCGTCATGGTTCCCAAAGACGGCATGAGCGTAAAGACCAACACCGCACAGCTTCGCGAGTTCCGCCGCGGTGTCATCGAGCTTCTGCTTGACTCTCACCGTTCCGAGTGCACCACCTGCGCAAAGAGCGGCAGCTGCAAGCTTCAGGAGTACGCAAAGCGCTACGGCGTTGAGCAGAGCGTAAATGACGGCTACTGCCGTGAGCCTGCCGACTACTCCTCTTACTCAATCGTCCGCGACCCCTCTAAGTGCATTCTCTGCGGCAAGTGCGTGAGAGTCTGCAGTGAAATTCAGAACGTAAAGGCAATCGAATTTGTTAACCGCGGCGACCAGGCATTCGTTTCCTGCGGCTTTGAGGGAATGAAGCTTGCCGAAACAAACTGCGTCGGCTGCGGCCAGTGCGCGGCAATCTGCCCCACAGGCGCAATCACCGTTAAGAACAACGTTTCCGAAGTGTGGAAAGCAATCCACGACGAGGGCAAAAAGGTTGCAGTTGAGATTGCCCCTGCAGTCCGTGTAGGTCTTGCAGAGGAGTTCGGAATTCCCGTAACCCAGCCAATTATGGGTAAGATAGTATCCGCACTCAGACTTTTGGGTGTTGACTATGTTTTCGATGCGGCTCTGAGCGCATACCAGACCGTCATCGAGGAGGCAGAGGAGTTCAAGGCACGCAAAAAGACTGATAAGAAAGCCCTTGTACTCAGCTCCTACTGCCCCGCATGGGTAAAGCACGTTGAGTGCGAGCACCCCGAGCTTACCAAAAACCTCGTAACCGCAGGTTCTCCCATGGAGGTTTGCGGAGCTCTGGTCCGCAGTAAGTTCGGCGAGGACGTCTGCGCCGTTGCAGTCATGTCCTGCACCGCGGCAAAAATGGAAGCCGAGCGTCCTCAGCTCGTAAAGGACGGCAAAAAGCTCGTTGACGTTGTTCTCACAACTCAGGAGCTTGCCGCGATGATTCGCGAGTACGGCATGACCTTCTCCGCACTTCCCGACACTCCCTGCGACAACTTCTTCGCACAGGTCACAGGCAATAAGTGCGCAACTCCCGTTGCCCTTAAGATTGACCCCGAAAAGTGCGTCGGCTGCACCAAGTGCGCAAGACGCTGCCCCGTCGGAGCAATCAGCGGCAAGGTAAAGGAAGCACACGTTATCGATACAGATAAGTGCATCAAATGCCGCATCTGCAAGCTGGGCTGCCCCAAGGGAGCAATAGAAAACGCTGCCAACCTGAAGGACGTAAAGGTCGCGGTTGTAAACGGCCTTGCAAACGCCGATAAGCTTCTGGCCAAGATTGAAAGCGGCGAGGAAAGCTACGACTTCGTGGAGGTCATGGCCTGCCCAAACGGATGCCCCGGCGGCGGCGGTCAGCCCGAAGCCTGTGTGTTCATGAAGCCCGACAAATCCGTCGGAACCTTTGACGTGGATTACAAGCGTCCCGAGGTAAACGACAAGCTCGAGAGCGTAAGCAAAATTCTCGGCGGCAGAGAGAAAGAACTCCTGCACGTTGAATACTGAGAAAAACAAAAAAGCTCATCCCAAACGGGATGAGCTTTTTTTATTCGGTTTAATCGCTGTAATTTGTATCGAAGGAAATATCAACTGTGTAATCGGGGAGGACGTTTTCGTTTACCTCGCCTGCAATTTCCTTACCGAGAGCCTCTCTGTCGGCAACGGTGAAGTCTGTAAGAACGTCAAAGGAAGTGTACTTGCCAGCGTCATCAATGTAGATGCCGTGAGTGCCCAGAACGCCCTGATGAGCAAGTGCAAGGGAGTTTATCTTTTCACGCTGCGGATTGTGCTCTTTGTCAATGGCGTAGATGCCGACGGTGAGGAAGATGCGGAATTTTTTAAGAACTGTGAGCTGGATTTTCTTTGTGAGCTTATGGAGCTCGGCGGCGCTCATTTCGGCGGGGATTTCGATATGGACAGAGCCGATTGCCTTGTCGGGGCCGTAGTCGTGGAGCACAAGGTCATAGGCACCGTTTACACCGTCAATCTCGCGAATGGTCTGCTTTATAGCCTTGGTGGTTTCGCTGTCGGGTCTTGCGCCCATGACAGAACCGATTGCCTCCATGAACAGCTCAATGCCCGCCTTGATGATGAATGCGGCGATTACGGCACCGATTATGCCATCAACGCTGATTTTGAAGAGCAGGGTTATGAACGCACCCAGCAGGGTGGCGGCGGAGATGATTGCGTCAAAGCTTGCGTCGGAGCCCGAGGCGACCAGCGCGTCGGAATTATACTTCACGCCCTGCGCCTTGACAAACTTACCGAGGATGAGCTTGACTACAACGGCGACGGCGACGATGATAATGGTTGCCGCGGTGTAGTCGGGAATTTCGGGACTGAAGATTTTCTTTACAGACTCGACGAGAGCCATGATGCCTGCGGCAAGAACGATGCCCGAAATTATAATAGCGCTGAAATACTCAACTCTGCCGTGACCGAAGGGGTGCTCATTGTCGGGTTTGCGCTTTGCAAGCTTTATGCCGACTATGGTTATAACGGAGGAGAGGGCATCGGTCAGGTTGTTCACCGCGTCGAGGACTATGGCGATAGAGCCGGATATCAGTCCAACAAGGGCTTTGAAGCCTGCCAGAAATATATTGGTGACTATTCCTATCAGACTTGTTCGGGTTATCTGTTTTTCTCTTAATACAGCATCGTTCATTATATGACCTCCAAACTGAACGGATTCTGACAATACTGAAATTATACTATTATCTATTTGTTATTTCAACTTAAAACAAATTACGATTTTTGTTGCCATACACGTTGTATAATGTTATAATCAGAACATCCAAAAACGGAAAAATCTAATCAGGAGGTAAGCACTATGTTCAAATTCTGGGGCGACGGTTCTCAGGCGGCAAAAGACCTTGTTGACAGCGTGGTTGTCCGCAGTACGGAAAACTTTAACTGGACCTTTATCTTCATTCTCGCGGTTGTGTTCTACATCTACTGGACCGAGATTAAGAAAAAAGACTTCAAGGTTGTAACCGCAGGTCTCGCACTCTACGGCGTTCACTGGCTGTATGAAATCTGCAACGCCATTATCGCAAAAATCTTCGGCTATCCTCTGTGGACAGTCAGCAACGACTCCACAACCTTTATTCTCCTCATCGGCGTATGCTGGGAGCTTTCCATGATGTTCTCCATCGCAGGTATGATTTCCTGGAAGATGCTTCCCGATGACACTTCCAAGCGTTACTTCACCAAGGGCGGCACCAAAAAGGGCCTGAGCTGCAAGTTCGTCGGCGCTATCGAAATGGCAGCCCTCTTCGGCCTGTTCG
>JAZLFI010000018.1:0-2635 GCA_045615725.1 Oscillospiraceae bacterium | reverse complement strand
AACCTTGACTGCCTTGCGGCTGAAAAGCTCTTTTTCGCCGTCAAATACGGTAATCTTAACATTCTTCGCGGGCTTCATTACGCGGAAATAAAGGTCAACCTTTCCGTCCTCGGGTACGGCATACTGCGGACATACATAGCGAACATTCTCGCCAGCCTCAACCTTAACGGCGTCGGCCGCCTTGAGCTTGCCTGCCGCAAAGAGAGCGGCGTTTTTGCCTGCTGTCGCGCTTTCGGCTGATACATTATCAACGAGGTCGTTTACATGAACAACATTACCGCAGGCGAAAACCGACGGAAGACTTGTCTGCATATACTGATTAACCTCAGGACCTTTTGTAACGGGGCTGATTTTAATGCCTGCGTTGTTTGTAAGCTCGTTTTCGGGGATAAGACCGACGGAGAGAAGAAGCGTGTCGCACTCGATGAATTTCTTTGTGCTTTCAATGGGCTTTTTGTTTTCATCAACCTGAGCGATTACAACGCCCTCAACACGGTCATTGCCCTTGATATCGACAACTGTATGAGAAAGAAGAAGCGGAATATTGAAGTCGTCAAGGCACTGAACTCTGTTTCTTGTAAGACCTGCGAGGAAGTCCATGATTTCAACAACAGCCTCAACCTTTGCACCCTCAAGAGTAAGGCGGCGCGCCATAATCATGCCGATGTCGCCCGAGCCGAGGATAACAACCTTTTTGCCGACCATTTCGTTCTGACGGTTCATAAGTCTCTGAGCCGTACCCGCGGTATAGACGCCTGCGGGGCGTGTGCCGGGGATAACTATATTAGCGCGTGTTCTTTCACGGCAACCCATAGCGAGAACTATTGACTCAGCTTTGATTTCACATACGCCGTATTCTGAATTGATGCAGGTAACGGTGTTTTCGGAAACCTCAAGCACCATGCTGCCCAGAAGCGTCTCAACGCCTGCCGCTTCGATTTCGTCAATAAATCTGCCGAAATACTCGGGACCTGTAAGCTCCTCGTTAAAGAGCTTCAGACCGAAGCCGGGGTGAATACACTGCTGAAGGATTCCGCCGAGGGATTCGTCGCGCTCAACGATGAGGACTTTCTCTGCGCCCTCTTTTTTGGCTGCTGCCGCCGCGGCAAGACCTGCGGGACCTCCGCCGACAACGCAGACATCACATTTCATTTCATACATAGCGTTCACCTCATTTAACCTTTCCGCAAACCATATATGATTTACTGTTATTCTTACGGATTTCGTCCGCGCTGACACCAAGCTCACGGGCGAGGATTTCGATTACCTTAGGTCCGCAGAAGCCGCCCTGACATCTGCCCATACCTGCGCGAAGTCTGCGCTTAACGGCGTCAACCGTTGTTGCGGGAATGGGAGCGTGGATAGCGTCAACTATCTGACCCTCAGTGATTGTTTCACAGCGGCAAACGATATTACCGTAAAGAGGATTCTCTTTGATAAGCTCATGCTGTTCTTCCTTTGAAAGCTCCTTGAAGCGGACAATGCCCTTGCGCTTTGAAATGAAGTTTTCGTTCCATACCATGTTAAGACCCATCTGCTTGAGAAGGCTTGCAACATAAGTAGCGCACGAAACGGAGTTTGTAAGACCTGTTGAGCGAACGCCCGAAAGGTTGACATAATGCTTAACATCGTCATAGGTGTCAATGTTGAGTCCCTCGGGGTTGCGGTTCGGGCGAAGACCTGAATACTGAGTGATTGTGTCGCCGAGAATAACGCCCGGAATGAGCTTCTGAACATCAACGCGGATGCTGTCAAGTCCCTCAGCGTTTGTTGACTTGTCGTATTTGTCCTCAAGCTCCTCAGCTGTGGGACCGACAAGCATATTGCCGTGAATTGTGGGGCACATGAGCTTGCCCTTTGTAACCTTTGTGGGAATGGGAAGAACGATGTGATTAACCTTGCAGGCTGTGTTCTTGTCAAGAATATAGAACTGACCTTTTCTGGGGTTTACATAGTAATCGTTCTTGCCGACCATGGCGGCGATATCGTCGCAGAAAAGACCTGCGGCGTTGATTATGTAGTCAGCCTCAATGTAGCCGTTTGTGGTTTCCGCGCCGACAACTGTGTCGTTCTCCATGCGGATACCCGTAACCTCAGTGTTGAGCATGAACTTCGCGCCGTTGGCAACAGCGTTCTCAGCCATGGCAACAACAAAAATGAACGGGTCGATTATGCTCTCTCTGGGGATATAAAGGCCGCCCTTTACCTCAGGGTTGAGGTTGGGCTCCATTTCAAGAATCTGCTCTTTTGAAAGATACTCAACATCATAAACTCTGTTCTGAACAGCCTTTTCCTTAATAGCGGGGAGCTGCTCAAACTGCTCGTCTGTAATTGCGGGGAGAATCGCGCCGACTCTCTTGAAAGGAATATCAAGGTCTTTTGTGAGCTGGTCATATCTCGGATTAGCCGCAACTACAAGCAGACTTTCGAGTGTGCCCGGCTTTGCGTCGTAACCCGTATGAATGATTGCGGAATTGCTCTTGGAGCAGTCTCCGCCCACATCTTCTCTTTTATCAACGCAGATAACATTAAGGTTATATTTGGTAAGCTCTCTTGTGATAGCCGTACCGACCGCACCTGCGCCGATAACCAATACATCGGTTTTCATTTTATTACCTCCATATTTAAGGCGGCG
>JAZLFI010000017.1:0-3607 GCA_045615725.1 Oscillospiraceae bacterium | reverse complement strand
CCGTGTAGTTTCCGAGGTTGTTTCCTCCAACGGTTCCACCTCTCAGGGTTCCATCTGCGGCACCACCCTCGCACTTATGGACGCAGGCGTTCCCATTAAGGCTCCCGTAGCAGGCATTTCCTGCGGCCTCATTCAGGACGGCGACGACTTCACCACCTTCATCGACATCCAGGGTGTTGAAGACTTCCACGGCGAGATGGACTTCAAGGTTGCAGGTACCAAGGACGGTATCACTGCAATCCAGATGGACCTTAAGAACGACGGTCTTAAGCACGAGATAGTCAAGGAAGCATTCCAGATTACCCGCGAAGCACGCTTCCAGATTCTCGACGAGATCATGCTTCAGGCAATTGCAGAGCCTCGCAAGGAGCTTGCAAAGACCGCTCCCAAGATGATTCAGATGAAGATTAACCCCGACAAGATCCGCGAGGTCATCGGCTCCGGCGGCAAGGTCATCCAGAAGATTACTGCTGACACCGGCTGCAAGATCGACATCGACGACGACGGCTCCATCTTCATCGCATCCGAGGATATCGAAGCCTGCCGTGCCGCCCGCACCATCATCGAAAACATCGTTTTCGAGCCTGAGGTCGGCGCACTGTACTACGGCAAGGTCGTCCGCATCATTCCCATCGGCGCATTTGTTGAGCTTGCTCCCGGCAAGGACGGCATGTGCCACATCAAGGACCTTGAGTTCAAGCGCACCGAAAAGGTTGAGGACGTTCTCAACGTCGGCGATATGACCTGGGTCAAGGTTACCGAGATTGACGACCGCGGTCGTGTAAACCTCTCCCGCAAGGAAGCTCTTAAGGAGCGCGGCGAGGCATAATCCGAATAACAAAATCCCCACTGATTTCTCAGTGGGGATTATTTTTTATTCAACTTCGGATATCCAGCCTGTACGTTCAAGCTCCTCAAGCTTTTTCCAAAGGAAGCTGACCTTGAACTCCTTGCCCTCGGATATGCGCTTTAGGTTTTCAATATGCTTTATGAATACGGGCGGTGCCACAGTGCCCAGTATTGCCGCGCCTTTCCAGTTGCCCGTGGTAATTCCGCGGTAAAGCGGATATATTACGGATGCGCTCATGGGAACGAAGCAGAGGTATTTTGTCACAAACAGCACAGAAAGCTCAGCGAGCATCATATAGGAAAAATCCTTTTTGCCGAGTGCGAGTATTGTTCCGCCGAGGCATGCAAGACCCTTGCCGCCTCTGAAGCCCATATAAGCGGGGAACATGTGACCGAGCACAGCCGCCGCGCCTGCGGTTTCGCCTGCCGATTCGTACTCGGGGAAAAGCTTCTCACATATGCTTACCGCGGCCGCCGCCTTGCCCATATCAAAAGCCGTAACAAATGCGCCTGCCGCCTTACCCTCAAGAAGCATTACATTCGTCGCCCCTGCATTGCCCGAGCCTTTTTCGCGGATATCATAGCCTTTTCTCCTGCCGATGATGTAGGCTGGATTTATACTGCCGAGGGTGTAGCCGATGCCCGCGCTCAGCACTGCCGCAACTGCATTGCTTTTAATTTTCATTAATTCACCTTTCCGAAAAATACATCACCTGATTATCTCGATTGCCTGACAGCAGTTTTCGCTCTCAAACTCGGTATAAGGCTGGCTCTCCTCTCCGTCAAGAGTGAGCACCGTCGGCTCATCGAAGATAAACTTTGCCTTTTTGGTATGTCTTATAACAATATAGTCGCTGGACAAATCGTGCTTTATAAGCACCTGCGCCGCCAGCTTCAACAGTGCGCCGAGGCCGGGGAGCTTCTTTATGAGAATGAGCTCATGCTCGCCGTCGCTGAGATTGACCAGCTCTCTGGGCAGGTCAACAATACCGCCCACGGAGTAGGAGTTGGAAACGCCGCCGTAGAGGAACTCCCCGTCAAACTCGCCGTCATCGTACTCAATCTTAACATGGCGGTTTTTAAGGGATTTTATACTCTTTACCGCGCCGATGAGGTATGCGGCTTCGCCAAGCTTTTTCTTGATATCCTGAGGAGTGCCGTAGCTGACCTCGGTGAATGCGCCGAAGGCGGCAATATAGTTGAAGTATCCGTCGCTGCGCTTGCCCACGTCAAAGGGCAGAGGCTCTCCTATAACAAACCTTGATGCGCTTTCAATCATGTCGTTTTTCGGAAGTCCGACTGTGCGTGCAATGTCGTTTGCCGTGCCTATGGGGAAATATCCCACCTGCGGATGTTTGGGAAGCCGCATGAGTCCCGTAATGACCTCGGCAAGAGTTCCGTCGCCTCCGAGGCACACAAGCTTTTCATATTCTGCTCCGTGCTCATAAGCAAGGCGGGTTGCGTGTCCGCGCTCCTCGGTAAAGAATACATTGACGGCATAACCTGCATCTGAAAGGATTTTCAGTGCTTCGGGAAGTCCTTCCTTATATTCGCCCTTGCCTGCCGCGGGATTTATTATCATCATAAGCGGAGTTTTCATCTTTCTTTTCCCCCAATAAGCATTATAGAAACATATTAGCACAGCACCCATATTTTCTCAACACATTATTTTTACTTGCACGAAAACATACAAGTTTTAAGCCTCCGGCGCATATGGTTGAGAGGAGTTTTTCCTTTCAGCAACAATACGGGAGGTGACAGACATGAACAGAGACTGTCTTATCCGTGCGCTCAAGACCTTTGTTCAGGCATTTTTCGGCGTTATCGCCGCGGAAGCAGGTGCCGTGCTCACAGGCATCGCGGACTGGACCGACCTTAAAGCCGTGGGTGCGGCATTCGCCCCCATGGTTGTCGCGGCATTTTCGGCAGGCATTTCCGCCGTCTGGAACATGCTCTGGGCAAAGCACTGCGGCAAATAACAAAAAGCCATTCCGTTTTTCGGAATGGCTTGATTTTATTTTCCTTGGTTTTCAAGGGAAATCTTATACTGCTCACCGCTGGATGCGTCAATATATGCGGTGATGGCTTCCCCGTTTAAGCCCTCGCATTTAAAGGCATAGCAAAGCCGCTCATTTCCGCCCTCCGTGGGGCAGATGAGCAAATCCTCGCTGATAATATTGAGAGAGTCCGGCAGTGCGGCTCGGGCAATATTCACCGATACCTTCGGCTCGTTTTTCTCCCTTTCGGAGTGGTTTTTCACATAGTCCGTGGCATCAAAGGAATACACCTGCCCGTTATCCGAGGCAACGGACAGCTTTATGCTGTCGCAGGTGCACAGCGCCCCGTTCTGCCGACAGCAAAATTCCGCGCGCAGGACTCCGTTTTCCGTTTCCTCCGACACAAGCTCCATGTCCGAAAAACCCGAATTTTCCATAAAGCTCTTTGCCTTATCCGAAAGCTCGCTTTCGGGAATATCGCCATCCACAACGCGGGATGAGCTCATGCTCAGCACCTTTCCCGCACCGTTTACTACGACACTGCAATCGTCCTTTTCAAAGCACCGAACGCCGTTTTCGGCTTCGTATTTTAGCTCAAGCTCATTATCCTCAAAGCCGAAGAGCTTTGCCGCCGCGCTCCGTGCCTCGTTCTCGGACACGGTGTCGCCCGCTTCTTCTTTTTCGGCGATATTATATTTGCCGTCATAGTCAAGCTCGGGAAGCTCGGGAAACTCACCCTCGAACTCCAGAAGTGCCGCACT
>JAZLFI010000016.1:0-1027 GCA_045615725.1 Oscillospiraceae bacterium | reverse complement strand
CGAGGAGCTTCAGAGCCTTATCGACACCGCAAACGATATTATTGCAAATCCCGATGCATATAAGGAAAAGTGCCGAGGCTTAAAGCTTGCTACGCTGTTCTTTGAGCCATCCACCCGTACCCGCCTCAGCTTCGAGGCGGCAATGTATGAGCTGGGCGGCAACGTTATCGGATTTTCCGAGGCCAACAGCTCATCGGCGGCAAAGGGCGAAAGCGTTGCCGACACCGCTAAGGTCATAAGCTGTTATGCCGACATCATTGCAATGCGCCACCCCAAGGAGGGCGCACCGCTCGTTGCGTCAAGAAACGCCACAATCCCCGTAATCAATGCAGGTGACGGCGGACACAATCACCCGACCCAGACCCTTGCAGACCTTTTGACCATTTATCGCGAAAAGGGCGGTTTTGAAAACCTGACCGTCGGCTTTTGCGGCGACCTGAAATTCGGCAGAACGGTGCACTCGCTCATAAACGCGCTGTCACGATATACGGGACTCAAGGTCGTACTCATATCTCCCGAGGAGCTTAAGCTTCCCAGCTATGTAAAAAAGGATGTTCTCAAGGAAAAGAACATCCCTTACGTGCAGACGACAGACCTCCTTAAGGTTATGCCCGAGCTGGACATACTCTATATGACCCGCGTACAGCGTGAGCGCTTCTTCAATGAGGAGGATTACCTCCGTCTTAAGGACAGCTATATCTTAACTCCCGACAAGCTGAAAACCGCAAAGGCCGACCTTTGTATAATGCACCCCCTGCCGAGAGTTAATGAAATTAGCGTTTCAATCGACGATGATCCCCGCGCATGCTATTTCAAGCAGGTGCTTTACGGCAAATATATGCGCATGGCGCTCATACTCAAACTTCTTGAGGAGGCGGGTAAGATATGAAAATAGATTCTATTGCAAACGGTATCGTTATCGACCATATCACCGCAGGTCAGGGCATGAAGCTTTATGAGCTTCTGGGGCTTGATAAGCTCGACTGCTCGGTTGCGATTATAAAAAACGCAACCAGCAAAAAATGCG
>JAZLFI010000015.1:0-1006 GCA_045615725.1 Oscillospiraceae bacterium | reverse complement strand
CATTTAGAAACAACCCTTCAGACGAAAGCTGGATAGGGGCATGAGATGAAAAGCATCATTGACATTCCTGACCTTTCAGTAAAAGAGATTGATGAGTTAATCGCCGTTGCCGCTGACATTGTCGACCATCCGCAGAAATACGCAAAGGCTTGTGAAGGCAAAAAGCTTGCAACGCTTTTCTACGAGCCGTCAACCAGAACACGTCTTTCTTTCACGGCTGCCATGATGGAACTCGGCGGAAACGTGCTTGGTTTTTCAGAGCCGGGCAGTTCTTCAGCGGTTAAGGGTGAAAGTATCGCAGATACCGCCCGTGTTGTTGCCTGTTACGCTGATATTATCGCGATGCGTTCTCCAAAGGAAGGGGCTGCCTTTATCGCGGCAGAAAATGCAGGCATTCCTGTCATCAACACGGGCGATGGAGGTCATGCTCATCCGACTCAGACGCTTGGAGATCTGTTTACCATCTACCGCGAAAAAGGTCATTTCGATAATCTGGTTGTCGGCTTCTGCGGCGATTTAAAATATGGAAGAACCGTGCACTCGCTCATTGAGGCAATGTCGCGGTATGCCGGCGTCAGATTTGTGCTCATCTCGCCTGAAGAGCTGAAACTTCCGACCTTTGTACGCTACGAAACACTTGCACGGCACAATGTCGATTACAAGGAGACGACATCTCTTGAAGAGGCGATGCCTGAGTTAGATATTCTCTATATGACGAGAATCCAGAAGGAACGGTTCGCAGACGCTGCTCAGTACGACCGCTTAAAAGACAGCTACATCTTAACGGAAGAGAAGCTGAAGTCCGCAAAGCCGGATCTCTGCATCATGCACCCGCTGCCGCGTGTTAATGAAATCAGCGTCAAAGTCGATAAAGACCCGCGTGCATGTTACTTTAAACAGGTCGAAAATGGAAAATACATGCGTATGGCGCTTAACTTAAAGCTCCTCGACGAAGCAGAGAAAAATCCTGAGCCGGAGAATCTTCTCGCCGGACGCAAGGTCTTAA
>JAZLFI010000014.1:0-15650 GCA_045615725.1 Oscillospiraceae bacterium | reverse complement strand
ACTTGTCCGCATTGAAAAAATACTTTTCAAGCTTGGGGTACTTCTCAAAAACCTTGTCAAATGTAAGGTTTTTCGATGTGCGTCCGACAATATATGATGCGGATATGCAAAGCACCGTACCGAGAATGTTTATGAGCGTTGCGGGGCCCAGATCGTAAATGAGCGCACATCCCACAAGCACTGCGCCGTAAGGGATGCCTAAAGAACAGCCTTTGAGCAGGAACAGCGCCATTATGACAAGAAAGGCGGTGCTTTTGTTGTCCTTTATTGCGGCAATGATGTGGTTTACATCCCATACGCCGCACAAGGACAGCACGCTTATGACTGCCGCAATAAGCAGCATGATTATAATCGGGGTGTAATACTTTAAATTCTTCATCCTAAAATCCCGAGGTGTTCAAAAAGTATTTTTAGGCCGATGAGTATTAGCACAATTCCGCCCACAATCTCAGCCTTGGATTTATATTTTGCGCCGAATATGTTGCCAACATACACGCCGACACCGGAAAGAACGAAGGTGGTGATGCCTATGAGCACTGCCGCCTCGACTATATCAACGCCGAGGAATGCAAAGCTTATACCAACGGCAAGCGCGTCTATGCTTGTTGCAACGGCAAGAGGTATCATTGTTCTGAAGCTGAAGGATGCGTCGTGCTCTTCTTCGTCGCCGCTGAGAGCTTCCTTAATCATGTTGCCGCCGATGAGTGCAAGCAGAACGAATGCAATCCAGTGGTCAACACTGACAATGAACTTTTCAAACTTAAAGCCGAGGAGAAAGCCGATAAGGGGCATGAGCGCCTGAAAACCGCCGAAATAAATGCCGCAGGTCAGAAGATGCTTCGGCTCGACCTTATTTACGGATAGCCCCTTGCAGATTGAAACGGCAAAGGCATCCATACTCAGGGCGACACCTATCAGGAATATATCGAAAAAACTCATGTTCTTATCCTCCGAATGAGAATGTATAACATATATTTATTTCTGTCAAGCACAGGCAGGCTGTTTATCTTTTATCATATGTTGATAAAAGATAAATCACATGATATATTTATTAGTTGTAGATAAATATTAAATATGTAAGCTACAAAAAAATATTTGCCGCTGCAAGCCAGCAGCGGGAAAGGATGTAAAAATGGAAAAATCAGAAAAGACAATGGAAAAGATTGTTGCCCTGTGCAAAAACCGCGGTTTTGTCTACGCAGGCAGCGAAATCTACGGCGGACTCGCAAACTCCTGGGACTACGGTCCTCTCGGTGTTGAGTTCAAAAACAACGTAAAGAAAGCATGGCTTAAGAAGTTCGTGCAGGAAAGCCCCTACAACGTAGGTCTTGATGCCGCAATCATCATGAACCCCCAGACATGGGTCACCACCGGCCACGTATCCAGCTTCTCCGACCCCCTGCTCGACTGCAAGGCATGCAAGGCACGCCACAGAGCAGACAAGCTCATCGGCGAAGTTCATGCTGAGGTCAATGTCGACGCAATGAGCTTTGACGAGATGGACGAATTCATCGCCTCCCACGACGATATCTTATGCCCCGTATGCGGCAAGCATGATTTCACTCCCATCCGCAAGTTTAACCTCATGTTCAAAACTGCCATCGGCGTAACCGAGGATAGTAGCTCTACCTGCTATCTCCGTCCCGAAACCGCCCAGGGCATTTTCGTAAACTTTGCAAACATCGCACGCACCACCCGCAAGAAGCTGCCCTTCGGCGTATGCCAGGTGGGCAAGGCGTTCCGCAACGAGATTACTCCGGGCAACTTCACCTTCCGCACCCGCGAGTTCGAGCAGATGGAGTGCGAATTCTTCTGCAAGCCCGGCACCGACCTTGAGTGGTTTGCATACTGGAAAGATTACTGCAAGAACTGGCTGACTTCTCTCGGCATCAAGGAAGAAAACCTCAGACTCCGTGACCATGAGCCTGCCGAGCTTGCATTCTATTCCCGCGCAACCACCGATATCGAATACGCATTCCCGTTCACCGACTGGGGCGAGCTCTGGGGCATCGCAGACCGCACCGACTATGACCTCGGCCGTCATCAGGAGGCATCCGGTAAGGACCTGACCTACTTCGACCAGGAAACTAACGAACACTATATCCCCTATGTCATCGAGCCTTCTCTCGGCTGTGACCGCGTTGCCCTCGCATTCCTCTGCGAAGCATACGACGAAGAGGTTGTCGGCCAGGACAAGAAGGGCAACGACGATATCCGCACAGTTTTGCATCTGCATCCCGCACTTGCACCCTTTAAGTGCGCAATTCTTCCCCTTTCCAAGAAAGAAATCCTCACCGGCCCCGCTATGGAGCTTTATCAGGAGCTTTCAAAGGACTTCATGGTTGACTATGACGAAACCGGCTCTATCGGCAAGCGTTACCGCCGCGAAGATGAGATCGGAACTCCCTTCTGCATCACCTTCGACTTCAACACCGTCGGCACCGAGACCGACGAGGCTGACGGCTGCGTAACCATTCGCGAGCGCGACAGCATGGAGCAGGTGCGTCTTCCCATTTCCGAGGTTAAGGACTATATCGCAGAGCGTATTAAGTTCTAAAACGGAGGCGTTTTAATGACTGGCACTGAAGAGCGGTATTTTCTGTTTCGCCGCAGTGCTGACGAGTGCATCACGCAGAGGCAGCGCAGACTGTTTTCAGTATGGAACATCGCCTGCTTCTGCGCAAGCGCAATTGCCCTTTGCGGAATTTCGCTCATGTTTGCATTCGGCCACTACAGCTACAGCATTTTCTTCGCTTACTTCACCCACCCGCTCATATTCGTTTTAAATCTCGTTCCCATCCTGCTTTTGATGGCACTTGCATATGCGGTTTTTAACCGTGCATGGCTTGCGTTTTCCGTAAGCGCCGTCATTGTTGAAATAAGCTCACTGGGCAACTACTTCAAGCTCATTTTCCGCGATGACCCCTTTCTGTTTTCGGATATAAACGCAATAAACACAGCGCTGGGCGTTTCCTCGGGCTACAACATAGCCGTGGACGAGCGTATCGCAATGAGCATAATCTTAATTATCGCCGTCGCGGTGCTGCTTTACTTCTTCGCCCGGGCAAGAGCAAAGGGAAAAGCAAGGCTCGTTCTGCTTCTCGCCGTCGCGATTTGCGTATATCCCCTCTGGCGCTTTGTTTATTCCGACAGGAATGTTTATAATAAGGTCGAGGCAGACGAGAACATCAATCCGTGGATAGGAACGCAGGTCTACATCTCAAAGGGCTTTGTTTATCCCTTTATCCACAGTATATCCAATGCAATCGATGTGCCCCCTGAGGGCTATGACGAGGATGCGTCGCTTGAATACCTCGCGGAATACTCAGATTCCGATATTCCCGAGGATAAAAAGGTGAACATCATCGCCGTTCAGCTTGAAGCCTACCGTGACTTCACAAAGCTGGGCATCGAGGGCATATCCGATGATGTGTACAAGCTGTATCACAAGCTCGAAAAGGAAAGCTATACGGGTGAGCTTGTAACCAATGTTTTCGGCGGCGGCACAGTGGACACGGAGCGCTGTTTCATAACAGGCTTCCCCACCCTCAAGTACTTCCGCAGTGACGCAACGTCCTATGCGTGGTATCTTCGAAATCAGGGTTATATGACAACTGGCAGCCACCCCTGCTACCGCGCCTTTTATAACCGCTATAACATAAACCGCTATCTCGGCTTTGAGGATTACCGCTTCCTTGAGGGATACTACGAATCTCTCACCGACAGCGGTGCGGTAATGGACGATGGACTCTTCCCCGAAATTCTGAAGCTTTACCGCGAGGATGTTTCCTCGGGCAAACCGGTTTTCAGCTTCAACGTAACATATCAGGGACACGGCCCCTATCCCGTGGACTCACTCAACTTTGAGGATACATACTGGGACAGCACGGGCTATTCCGAAACTGCGAAATGCGGACTGAATAACTACTTCGGCTCGGTTTATAATACCACTCAGAATGTCTGGAGCATGATAAATGAGCTGAGGGATGACCCTAATCCCGTTGTCGTCCTGCTCTACGGCGACCACATGCCCTGGATGGGAGATAATAACTGCATCTACTCCGAGCTGGGACTGGACTTTGACCTTTCCACCGAGCAGGGCTTTATGAACTATTACTCCACCGAGTATCTCATATGGGCAAACGACAGCGCAAGAAAAGTCCTCGGCAGCGACTTTGTCGGCAAAGGACCGCGCATAAGCGCCTGCTACCTGATGAATGTTCTTTTTGAGCAGTTAGGCTGGGAGGGCAGCGCCTATATGAAGCTTTCAGACAGCGTGAGGGAAACTATTCCCGTAGTAAACTCCAACGACTTGTATATCGAAAACGGCGAATATTCCAAAGCCCTCAGCGAAGACGGCGTGAAGCTTGCGCAGAAGCTCGATTTTGCAGGCTACTATCTTCAGAACAATCTGATTTACTAAGGAGAAAGCGATGACGGCAGGTCAGGAATTCGTAAAAATGTTAAGACCCGCAGGATGTATAATCTTCCTGATTGTCTTTGTCGCGTTTCTCGTAATGTGCTTCACCGCAGGCGGTGCACCCATCGAGGGCTATTCCGTGCCCCACGATTCGGACTATTTCGCCGAGCACATGGATGAATTTAAGGCAGAGCTTGAAGCAAATGTTTTTCCTCAGCTTGAGGGCATTGAAGGTTGTGAGATAAACGGCAACACCTTAACCGTCACAATTGACAGTGCAAGCTTTGACGAAAGCGTGGACGCCATAAGCCACTATTACAGAGCAGATTTATTCGATTTTCAAAAAGATTAATTAAATAGAAAAAGGTGATAAAAAATGAAAGACGGTTTTATTAAAGTTGCGGCGGCTTCCCCCGTTATCCGCGTAGCCGACACCGACTACAATGCAGACCGAGTTATCGAGTGCATCGCAAAGGCAGAAAGCGAAGGCGTTAAGGTCATCGCATTCCCTGAGCTCACCTTAACCGGTGCATCCTGCTACGATCTCGTAACCCACGGCGTTATTCTCAAGGGTGCTGAAAAGGCTCTCGTAAAGGTTGTAAAGGCAACCGAGGGCAAGGACATTCTCGCATTCGTCGGTCTGCCCTTCTCACCCGCAGGCGGCGCACTTTACAGCTGCGCGGCAGCAGTATGGAACGGCAAGCTTCTGGGCCTCGTTCCCCGCACCGAGGTAAGCGGCACCCACTATGCACCCGCATCTGAGCTCAAGGTAAAGGTCGGTCCCTTCGACACCTGCATGAGCAACAACCTCCTCTTTGCATCTCAGGTTGTTCCCGGTCTTGCCGTTGCGGTTGAACTGGGTGCAGACGCAAACGCAATCATCGCTCCCGCTGACCGCCACGCACTTGCAGGCGCAAGCATCATCGCAAGCATGGCATCCTTCCCCGCAACCGTTACCTCCACCATCGACGCAACCGAGGATATCAAGTATCGCTCCAAGCACCTGCTGGCAGGTATGATTCTTGCCGCACCCGGCAAGGGCGAAAGCTCCACCGATAACGTATTCTCCGGCCTCTGCATGGTCGCAGAGCACGGCAAGGTACTTGCAAGCGAAGAAGCAGAGAACAGCTTCGCAGTTTCCGAGATTGACGTTGATTATCTCGGCAATCTCCGCCGCAAGACCAATAAGTACGGCACCAAGTTTGAGCACTGCATCGTCTCCTGGGGCGAAAAGCTTGAGGAAACCAAGCTCACCCGCACCTACCGCAAGCTCCCCCACCTGCCCGAGTTTGAAAGAGACATGTCCGCATACTGCCGCCGCATGATCGACATTCAGGTCTCCGCACTTGTAAAGCGCATGCAGTACGCAGGTCTCGACCACTGCGTCGTCGGCATTTCCGGCGGTGTTGACTCCACACTCTGCGTAATGATCTGCGCAATGGCAGTCAAGAAAATGGGTCTGCCCTCCACCAACGTCGTTGCATGCACTCTGCCCTGCTTCGGCACCTCTTCCCGCACTAAGTCAAACGCAATCATCGTTGCCGAGCAGTGCGGCGCGGAAGTCAGAGTTATCGACATCGGCGAGAGCGTATACAAGCATTTCGACGATATCGGCCACGCGCACGATGACTACTCCATCGCATTTGAAAACGCCCAGGCACGCGAGAGAACTCAGGTGCTCATGGATATCGCAAACAAGGTAAACGGCCTTGACGTCGGCACTGAGGACCTCTCAGAGTTCGTCGACGGCTGGTGCACCTATAACGGCGACCACACCTCCATGTACGACGTAAACATGGGTCTTACCAAGACTCAGGTCCGCGCAGGTGTCCGCTACATCGCACAGAAGACCGAGGACAAGGTTCTCGCAGACGCACTGTGGGACGTTCTGGACTGCCCCGTAACTCCCGAGCTTCTGCCCATCACCGAGGACGAGATCGAGCAGAAGAGCGAAGACAGCGTCGGCTCTTACTCCCTGCAGGACTTCTTCACCCACAAGATGATGATCTGCGGCTTCAGCCCCGCAAAGACTCTCCGTCTTGCAAAGCTGGCTTACAGCGACGAATTTTCCGACGACGAGCTGGTCAAGTGGATTACCAGCTACTGCAAGCGCTACTTCTCCCAGCAGTTCAAGCGCAGCTGCCTTATGGACGGCCCCGCAGTCGAGGACTTCTCCGTATCTCCCAGAAACGGCTTCCTCATCCCCTCGGACGCTGAAAACTCCCTCTTCCTCGCAAGCATCGAAGAGTAATAAAAACAGCAAAGCCCCGTCCGAACGGATGGGGCTTTTTATATTGCGCGAAAGCGCAAAAAATGCTATTATGTAGTAGACATTTTTAACTGGAGATAAACTATGGATTACAAAGCGGCACTTGAATATATAAACGGCGTTTCGTGGCTGGGCTCAAGGCCGGGGCTTGAGCGCGTGAGAGTTCTTCTCACGGGTCTCGGCAATCCCGAAAAGAAGCTCAAATTTGTCCACGTTGCAGGCACAAACGGCAAGGGCAGTATCTGCGCATATCTTGCCTCCGTCCTGAAAACCGCAGGCTACAAGACGGGACTTTTCACCTCGCCCTACATCGCGCGCTTCAACGAGCGTATGCAAGTTAACGGCAAGGAGATAGGCGATGCTGAGCTTGCATCCGTCGTTGAGCAGATAAAGCCCGTTGCAGATGCCATGGAGGATCACCCCACCGAGTTTGAGATGATGACCGCCGCCGCACTTTTATGGTTTGAACAGCGCGGCTGTGACATCGTTGTGCTTGAGGTGGGCTTGGGCGGTAGGCTCGATGCAACCAACATCATCCCCTGCCCCGACTGCGCTGTTATCGCCAACATCGGCCTTGACCACACCGCAATCCTCGGCAACACCCTTGAGGAAATTGCCGCGGAAAAGGCAGGCATAATAAAGCCTGCGGCAAGCGTCGTCATGTATCAGCAGCAGGGTGAAACCATGCGCGTTGTCCGCGATATCTGCGACGGAGTGGGCGCTGAGCTTCGCGTTCCCGACTTTGACGATATCGCCCCCGAGTTTGACAGCCGCGAGGGTCAGGTTTTCTCCTACAAGGGCGAAAGCTACGCAATCTCCCTTTTAGGCGAGCATCAGCTTTATAACGCGGTAACCGCAATCGAAGCGGTGGAAATTCTCCGCGAAAAGGGCTGGGAAATTCCCCACGATACGCTTGAGGCGGGACTTTACGCAACCCAGTGGCCCGCAAGATTTGAGATTGTTCAGGATGACCCCTGGTTCGTCGTTGACGGCGGTCACAATCCCCAGTGCGCGCTGGCTCTTGCCGACGCGATTAAAAGATACTTCCCCGACGAGAAAAAGGTGCTTCTAATCGGCATGCTCAAGGACAAGGACTGCGCAGGTGTTGTAAACATTCTCGCTCCCCTGTTCGACGCATTCGTAACCGTAACCCCCGATTCCGAGCGTGCGCTTGATGCCGCCGAGCTTGGAAAAATGCTGGAGAAGTTCGGCAAACCCGTTTCCGTCATCGGAGATGTTTCAAGCGGCGTGCGCGAGGCGCTGAGCCTTGCTGAGGAAAAAGGTGCCATGGTCTGCTCGGCAGGCTCGCTGTATATCTGCGGCGAAGTTCGCGCCTGCTTCTGTCTTAAGTGAGGTAACATCATGAGAGTAATGGGAATTGACTTCGGCGATGCCAGAACGGGCATAGCCGTTTCCGACGAAATGAATATGCTGGTGGGCGATGCATTCACAATCACCGAGTGGAATCCCGACGTGGTTGCGGAAAAAATAGTCGCCGAGGCAAAGGCAAGAAACGTCAAACGTCTTGTACTGGGACTTCCCAAGAACATGGACGGCACCGAGGGACCGAGAGCCGAAAAGTGCCGCGAGTTCGGCGAGAAGATAAAGTCTATGACGGATATTGAGCTTGTTATGTGGGACGAGCGCAGGAGCAGTATCGAGGCGCACAACATTCTCCACGCAAACGGCAAGAAAGAAAAAAAGCACCGCAAAACGGTGGATGCCGTCGCGGCAAGCATAATACTCGAGGGCTACCTCGGAACAATGAGATAACAAAACAACAAAAAAGGAAGCCCTAAAGGGCTTCCTTTTTAATTGTTAGGCTACCGTTCTTCTCGGAAGTAGGCAAGGCCGAGAGCCGCAGGAGGCTGATCCTCGCGGCGGTTGCGCATGCTGGTGAAGATAAGAACGATGATGGTTGCAACGTAAGGAGCCATCTTGTAGATTTCCTTGATTGCAAGGTTTGTGCCGGTGGGGATATATACGTTGAGGATATACAGTCCGCCGAAGATGATGGAAGCGAAGATGCCGATGTTGGGCTTCCACAGAGTGAAGATAACAAGTGCGATTGCGAGCCAGCCGCGGTCGCCGAATGCGTCGTTTGACCATACGCCGCAGGCGTAGTCCATGACGTAGTAAAGACCGCCGAGACCTGCGACGACAGAGCCGACGCAGATTGCAATGTACTTGTACTTGTTGACGTTAATGCCTGCCGCATCAGCGGTTGCAGGGCTTTCGCCGACTGCACGGAGCTGAAGTCCTACGCGGGTCTTGTTGAGAATGTAGGACGCGATGATTGCGATGATGATTGCGGCATAGGCAAGGAAGCTGTAGTTGAGGAAAATCTCGCCGAACCAGCCGAGGTCGTCCGCAAAGGGCAGTGTCTTGCTGAATGCGCCGCTGGTCTTTGTCAGAACGACGGAGGGGATATCGGTATCGACAAGCTTAATGAGCGAGCCGCCGAAGAAGTTACCAACGCCCACGCCGAAGGTGGTCAGTGCAAGACCCGTTACGTTCTGGTTTGCGCGGAGGGTAATTGTAAGGAAGCTGTAAAGCAGACCCATGAGAAGAGAGCCCACAATGCAGCAAAGAAGCGGAATTGCGATGGTGAGGAAGGTGGTCATCTCAGCGCCGGAGTTTTCGTAAAGGAAAGCGCCGATAACACCGCAGATGCCGCCGACATACATAACGCCTGCGGTACCGAGGTTGAGGTTGCCGGCTTTTTCGGTGATAGTTTCGCCGGTGCAGCCGAACATGAGGGGTATGCCCTGCATAACCGCTCTGGGGATGAAGGATACGATATCAAACATTCTCGGCCACCTCCTTATTGGACTTGCGGAAGCTTATCTTGTAGGTAATGAAGAACTCACTGCCGATAATGAAAAAGATCAGGATACCTGTGAGGATATCGCCGAAGGACTGGTTGAGTCCGCAGCTTGTTGCAAGCTCGTTTGCGCCGGTACTCAGGAATATGAGCAGGCCGCTGGTAAGTACCATAACGATGGGGTTAAACTTTGCAAGCCAGGAGACCATGACGGCGGTAAAGCCCTGACCACCCGCAAGAGTTGTGGAAACTGTGTGGTTAATTCCGCCGACGAGGAGCAGACCTGCAACACCGCAGATAGCGCCGGACAGAAGCATGGTGCGAATGATAACTCTGTCGACCTTGATGCCGATGTAGCGTGCGGTGCGTTCGGATTCGCCGACAACGGAGATTTCATAGCCATGCTTGGTGTACTTGAGATAGAAGTACATTGCAACGGTAATCGCCGCAACGACTATGAGAACGAGTGCGTACTTGTTGCCAACCTCGGGAAGCCAGCCGGCGTTGCTCTGCTGGTTGATAACGCCGATTTTGCAGGAGCCCTTGGGGTTTTCCCACTTGACGCAGAAGAATGCGACAATCTGCATTGCAACATAATTCATCATGAGGGTGAACAGGGTTTCGTTGGTGTTCCACTTTGCCTTGAAGAATGCGGGAACTGCCGCCCAGATACCGCCTGCGAGAACAGCTGCAACAATCATGATTAAGATGAGCAGGCCGTTAGAAACCTTGCCGCCGAGAAGTACCATGCAGGCCGCGGTTGCCATGGAACCTGCAAGCACCTGACCTTCAGCACCCAGGTTCCAGCAGCGCATCTTGAATGCGGGGGTAACCGCAAGGGATATGCACAGCAGGATTGCGGTGTTCTGGAGGAATATCCATGTTTTGCGTTCTGAGCCGAAAGAGCCGTTTGCAACAGCGGAGAAAACTTTCATGGGGTTTTCGCCGGTGGTGACTGTGGTCACGATTGCGCAGACCAGAATGCCCAGCACAATTGCGATTGCTCTTATGAGAAGAGCCTTGCCGCGGCTTATGCCGCCGCGCTTTGAAATATGAATCATTCTGCGACACCTCCAACCTTTGTCATCAGTGCGCCGACCTCGCGCTTATCGGTCTTGCGACCCTCGACGATGCCGCTGAGCTTGCCGCCGCAGAGAACAACGATGCGGTCTGCCAGCTGAAGCAGAACGTCAAGATCCTCGCCGACATAGATGACGGAAACGCCTGCCTGCTTCTGCTTGTTTATGAGGTCGTAAATCATGTAAGAGGAGTTAATATCAAGTCCGCGGACTGCATAGGCGGTCAGCAGGACGGTAGGTGCGGAAGCGATTTCACGTCCGACCAGAATTTTCTGAACGTTACCGCCGGAAAGACGGCGAACGGGAGTTTCGATGGAGGGGGTAACGACGCCCAGCTCATCGACAACGTTTTCAGCCAGCTTGTGAGGGCTCTTTCTGTCGGTGAACATGCTCTTACCCTGACGGAAGGAACGGAGCATCATGTTGTCGGAAAGGTCCATGTTGCCGACAAGTCCCATGCCCAGTCTGTCCTCGGGAACGAAGGAAAGGGCAACACCCTTTTCCGCAATCTTGAGGGGATCCTTGCCGAGGAGCTCTTCCCTCGCGCCATCGTCGTCTACGTAGCAGATACTGCCGCTCTGGGCAACCTGCAGGCCTGCGATAGCTTCAAGCAGCTCCTTCTGTCCGCTGCCTGAAATACCTGCGATGCCCAGCACCTCGCCGCTGTTTGCGGTGAAGCTTATGTCATCGAGCTTCTTGATTCCGTCCTCGGAAACAACGGTGAGATTCTTAATCTCGATTCTGGGCTTGGAATCAACTGGCTCGGGTCTTTCAATGTTAAGTACAACAGGACGGCCAACCATCATGTTGGTCATTTCCTGCGCATTGGTGTCTTTTGTCCTCATATCGCCCACGAACTGACCCTTGCGGAGAACCGCAACGCGGTCGGAAAGGTCCTCGACCTCGTGCATCTTGTGGGTGATGATAACGATTGCCTTGCCGTCATCGCGCATGTTGCGCAGAACAGCGAAGAGCTTGTCTGTCTCCTGAGGAGTCAGAACTGCGGTGGGTTCATCGAGAATGAGTATGTCAGCTCCGCGGTACAGAACCTTGATAATTTCAACGGTCTGCTTCTGGGAAACGGACATATCGTAAATCTTCTGGTTGGGGTCAACGTCGAAGCCATACTGCTCGCAGATGCTGTTAATCTTGGTAACAGCGCCCTTGAGGTCCAACTTGCCCTCGAGTCCGAGAACGATGTTTTCCGCAGCGGTGAGCACGTCGACGAGCTTAAAATGCTGATGAACCATGCCGATGCCGTAGTCAAAGGCATCCTTGGGGGAGCTTATGACGACTTCCTTGTCGTCGATAAAAATCTGGCCCTCATCCGGAAAATATATACCGGAAAGCATATTCATAAGAGTCGTTTTGCCGCTGCCGTTCTCTCCGAGCAGTGCAAGAATTTCGCCCTTATATATATCCAGCCAGCACTTGTCGTTTGCAACGACCTTGGTGCCGAAGCGCTTTGTGATATTGCGCATTTTTACGGCGGGAATTCTTTCTTCCATAACGTTAAGCCTCCAAAAAGCTTACAGATAAAAACGCCAAAGGAAGCTCTGCAGATGCAGAGCTTCCTATTAACTTACTGTACTGTGTGTTGATTACTTAAGGGTGATACCGTCAATGATGATATCGAAGTAAGGTGCGGAGCGGAAGGTGGATTCGCTGAACTCGCCGTCAGCAATAACCTCGGTGTCGGGAGCAAAGCTCTCGTCGGGAACTACGTTTGCTTCGTAGGAATCAACTGCTGCGCCTTCGAGGGTGAAGGTTGCGGTGTCGAATACCTTGATGGAGCCGTCCTTCAGGCCAGCTTCAACTTCTGCAATCTTGTCTGCAGTGCCTTCTGCTGCAACATCCTCGTTGAGCTCGGTCAGAACGACGCTGCCGGTCTCGAGGTCGCCGCAGTAATCGGTGTCATAGTTCTCACCCTTCTGGACACAGCCGATTGCGTACTCGAAGTAGGGCTGCCAGTTGATGCGGGAGGAGATGATGTAGGTGTCGGGGCATGCGGACTGGGTGGAGCCGTTGTAGGAAACGTTGGGAACGCCTGCTTCCTGGCAAGCATTGGGTGCGCCCATGGAGTCAGCATGCTGGCTGATCAGAACACAGCCGCCCTCGATGAGGGACTTTGCGCCTTCCATTTCAAGGGTCTCATCGTACCAGGAACCGGTGTAAACAACGTCCATGGTAACGCTGGGACATACGGACTTTGCGCCAAGGTAGAAGGAGGTATAACCGGAGATAACTTCTGCGTAAGGCATTGCGCCGACATAACCCATCTTTGCTTCGTCTTCGGTGATGTCGCCTGCGTCAATCATCTCGTTGAGCTTCATGCCTGCTGCAACACCTGCAAGGAAACGGCCCTGGAAGATGGTTGCGAATGCGTTGTGGTAGTTCTCCTGCTCGGATGCAAGAGCCATATCGCCGGTGCAGGAAGTGAACTGAACATCTTCGAATTCCTGTGCTGCCTGGAGGATGTACTGCTGGTGGCCGTAGCTGTCAGCGAATATAACATCGCAGCCTGCGTCAGCGAGTTCAGCAGCTGCGTCGTATGCAGCCTGGTCCTCAGCAACGTTGGTCTTGATGACGTACTCTACGCCGCATGCATCGCATGCTGCCTTGAATGCGTCAATAAAGTTCTTGTCATAGCTGGAGTTCTCGTCGTGCAGGCATACGAGACCTGCCTTAATGGTAGCTGCTGCATCGTCAGCTGCTGCATCGTCGGATGCGGGTGCTTCGTTGCCGCAAGCGCACAGTGCAAATACCATGAGCATAGCGAGAAGCAGTGCGGTAATCTTCTTCATTCGGTTTGCCTCCATAAAATTTTTAATTATTATCAAAACCTTCTGAGGTTAGGATACAAAATACAAAAGCCGGTCACAATTTTCGTGACCGGCAGAAATACCAAAGGCGGAAAGCTTGTCCTTCCTGTAAAACTTCGATAGTCCGGTCATTTACGGCGTCCGGGTAGAAACTTCAAATCCATATCATTTGCTATATATCGAAAAAATTTGCTTTTTAATACACTGTTAGAATATCAATGACGGGGCAAAAAGTCAAGTGAGGTTTTTAGCCGAGTTTACCACTTTTTCGTCACCATTTTTGTGCAATAATTACATATTGTCACCAATCAGTCGCAAAATTCAATGCTGTCATCGGTCATAGATGCAACTCTTGCCAGGGATTCTATGCGCATCCCCTCTTTTCTGAGGTCATCGCCGCCGGGCTGGAACGCCTTTTCGATTGCGATTGCAGCACCGACGACGGTGCCGCCCGCCTGCTCGACAATGCTTCTCAGTCCTCTGAGTGCCGAGCCCATCGCGAGGAAGTCGTCAATGAGAAGAACTCTCTCGCCGGGCTTTATATATTCCTTGGATACTATAACCTGCTTGGTGGTCTTCTTGGTAAATGAATAAACCTCCTCGCAGTAGACGTTGTCGGAGATATTTGCGCTCATGGTCTTCTTTGCGAAAACCACGGGACAGCCGAAGATATGTCCTGTCATAACGGCAAGACCGATGCCGGAAGCTTCGATGGTGAGAATTCTGTCTATATTTTCGTTCTTATAGAGAGAATAAATCTCCTTTGCCATGTTGTAGCTGAGCTCGGGGTCAATCTGGTGGTTAAGAAAGCTGTCAACCTTCAGCACTCCGCCGGGCTTTATAACTCCGTCCTTTTTAATGCGCTCAATAAGCTCCTGCATATTAAATCCCCCTGAAACATTTATTATGCTGTAATTTTATAATATCCGCCGCCTTTTGACAATACCGATTTTGCAAATCCTCGTTGCAATGTGCCGTTTTTGCTGATAAAATAGTAACAACCAAATTTACGGGAGATTATTATGGAAGATTTAAATGTAAGAAAGAAAAATCTAATAATGTTTCCGCTGGGAACCGTGGGCAGAGATATGCTCTATTCCCTGTTCACAAACTTCATCCTGACCTTTGTCCTCTTCACCCGCAACCTCACCGCCGCACAGCTGGGTGCCGTCACGGCAATTATGGTAGGTGCGAGAATATTCGACGCACTCAATGACCCCATCATGGGCAACATCATCGAGCGCACACGCACCCGCTGGGGCAAGTTCAAGCCCTGGATGGTAATCGGCGTACTGCTCACCAGTGTGGTTGTCTATCTCGCGTTCAACACCGACCTGCAGGGCTGGAGCTTCATTTGGTTCTTCGGTGCAATCTATTTCCTTTACAGCATCACCTACACCATGCACGATATCTCCTACTGGGGCATGGTGCCCGCGCTTTCCTCCGACCCTGACGCGAGAAACCAGTTCACATCCCGCACCAATCTCTTCGCAGGCATTGGCGGAACGCTGGCATCCATACTCATCCCCATATTCACCACGGGTGAGCACGCAATCGGCGGAAGCGCAACCGTTGCATACGGACGCATAGCCCTTGTTGTCTGCATCCTCATGCCGCTGTTTATCTGCTTCACCCTCTTCGGAGTTCATGAGCGCCGCGACGATATGGAAAAGCCCGCACCGCCCGTCAGCTTCAAGAAGATTATCGGAACAATCTTCGGCAACGACCAGCTTCTTTGGATATCCCTTGCGTTCCTGCTTCAGCAGGTGGGCAACGATATCATCATCTGCGGTCTGGGCTCTACATACATCTACTTTGACTTCGGCTATAATGGCGGACTTTACTCCATCTTCACCACCGTGGGCATGTCCGCAACCGCCCTGCTCATGATTTTCTATCCCGCAATCTCCCGCAAGATTGACCGCAAGCCTCTTATGAAAAAGCTTGCCATATGCGCTGTCATCGGCTACGCAATCATGATAATCCCGGGTCTGTTCATGGAAGCGACTATGCTCAAGTTCTGGATAATCGTCGTGGGCTACCTGCTGTCTAACCTCGGTCAGTACGGATTCTACCTCATAATGATGATTTCCATCATGAACACCGTCGAGTATAACGAATACAAGTTCGGCACCCGTGACGAAGCAATCATCAGCTCACTCCGTCCCTTCCTCACAAAGCTCGCATCCGCACTGGTCGTCATCATCACCAGCGGCTCTTATATGCTCTTCGGCGT
>JAZLFI010000013.1:0-6129 GCA_045615725.1 Oscillospiraceae bacterium | reverse complement strand
GAGTCGACCCCGAGGTGCTCAAAAATGCCGCAAATGATATGGAGAAAATCGGCGGTATGGGCATCCCCACAATAAAGCCGTGGAATAAGGAGTTCGTGTTCGAAAAGCTGGATATCCTGAACGAGAAGGGCATTTTCGCCGCCGCAATGGATGTTGACGGAGCGGGTCTGCCATTCCTGAAGAATATGAATCCCAATGCAGGCTCAAAATCCGTTGAGGAAATGAAAGAGATAATCTCCTATGCAAAGATGCCGTTTATCATAAAGGGCATTATGACCGTCAAGGGTGCGCTCAAGGCAGTGGAAGCAGGCGCCGACGCAATCGTCGTATCAAACCACAGCGGACGCGTTCAGGGCAATACCCCCTCAACCGCAGAGGTTCTGCCCGCAATCGCGGAGGCAGTGGGAGGCAAGATTAAGATATTCGTTGACGGCGGCATAAGAAGCGGCGTTGACGTATATAAAGCTCTTGCACTGGGTGCCGATGCAGTGCTTATCGGACGTCCCGTCGTGCCGTTTATCTATGCGGCAGGGGAAGAGGGCTTCAAGGTCTATATGGATAAGATTGTCGGTGAGCTCAAGGACACCATGGCCATGTGCGGAACTCCCACACTCAAGGATATTACAAGAGAAAACGTTTTTATCGCAAAGTGATTATAAAAAATCTCCGTCAATTAGACGGAGATTTTTTATATCTTGATACTGCATGCCATTTCAAATTCTTCGGGAGTGTTGCAGTCACACAGAAGGATTTCATCTCCTGCGTATTTATACTCGCTGAAGCCGACGCGGTGCAGAAGCTGTCTGACGGAGGTGTTGTCGCCTTTCAGGATTTCCTCGGCAATAACGCTCAGCCAGCGCTCGTAAACACCCATAAGCGGCTCTAGCTTTTCGCTGTGGGATAATACGGTAATGTTGTTTGCGCTGGAAAGATGAGTCTGTGCGAGCTCGGAAAGTACGTCCACGGGAACAAGGGGAGTGTCAACTCCCGTAACAAGGCAATGGGTATGCTCTGCCGCAAGAAGGCCCGCATGAATTCCCCCTAGCGGGCCTTTAAGCGGATATTTATCGGGCACAAAGCGGGTCCCCTCGACCGGCTTTTCATAGCCCGATATAATTATGTCCTCAATGCCGAGCTCACGCATTTTTTCGACCTGATGCTCAATGAGTGTCCTGCCCTCAAAGATAAGCTCTGCTTTTCGCTTTCCCATGCGCGAGGATAAACCGCCTGCGAGGATGATTGCGGAAAGAGCTTCTTCTTTTCTTTTCATTCAAAATCAATCCTAACAACATTTTTTACATCGCGCTTGGCATTCTCATCTCCGAAAACGATGAGGCGCAGACTTCCGTCGTCGGACAGTATAAGATACGCATCGTCGCCGTTTACGACCTCGGCGGAGTATTCATCCGAGGCAGTGAGCTTTGCGGTGCTGAAATCGCCGCAGAGGTCTGAAATGCTTATGCCCTGTGCGTCAATCTGCTTTTCTTCGCCCTTGCCGTTAACGACAGTTCCACTGACGGGCGACATTTTGATATCCGAAATCTGAACGCTTTCTCCGTTTACGAGGATTTGCCCCTCGGTATCAGGCGTGCGCGTTGTCAGATGTATGACCGCAAGAATTGCCGTCAATGCCGCAAGAACAGCTATTATTATAACTAAGCTTCTGTTTTTCAAGCTTTTCATCCTTTCCGAATACAGGCTCAAGTTTCCCCGCAACGCTTTCCGCCAGCACACCGCAGATTGCACCGCTTGTGAGTGAAACACTGAGGTATAGCAGAAGCACAATGCCGCTGAGTCTGAATACAATCGCGTTTGCTATGAGGCAGGCAGTTCCTGCGGCTATTGCATTTGCGATAACAAGGCTTTCGTTTCTGCTTATTTTAAGCTTTCTCGCGAAAAACAATACGCAGTCAATAGCAAAGCCGGGGATGATGTAGCCTAATGGTGCAAGTGCGCCCATGCTTCCCACAGTTCCTATGCACAGCGCGATAACGCTTTGCACAGCACCCATAAGCGTGGCGCTTCCGAAGCGGGGAACGAATACCGCCGCAACTATTATGAACATGAGGGAAAAGCTTGTGCCGACACCTCCGGGAATATGGAGAAAATCGGTAAGGATATTTGCCGCGGGTACAATGAGTTTCTTTGCAAAGACACCCAGATCGCAGCACAGCGCCATGAATATGAGGCGCTTAAGTTTAAGTCGGTTCATAATAACTCCTTTTCAAACAGGGAAGGTATAGCGGTTTCCCGCTATGCCCCGGTCACACAGCCATGGCATTTGCTTTAGGCTGTGCAACTCGGAGTGTTTTGTGTTAATCAGTCGATGTGGATAACGCTTTCCATGAGGTCCTCGGCCTTGACGTTAGCATTGTGGAAGCGGGCACGCTTAACGGTAATCTTGCCAACGTTTATTGCCTCGTTGGGGCAGAACTCAACGCATGCCATGCAGCCGATGCAGTCGGTGCCGATGGTGGATTTGCCGTCAACGATTTTGATGTTGCCCTTGGGGCAGAGCTTTGCGCACTGACCGCAGCCGATGCAGGCATCGCTGACGTTCATCTTGCCGTTTATGAGCTTGTTGATGTTGCCGAAACCTGCGTTTTCAACAGCGTTTATAACTCTTGCGGGGGGCTTCTTTGCGCTCTTGATGAGACGCTTTACGTCGTGGGCAATGACCTTTGCGGCATTGTCGGAACGCTTCTGTGCACCCTTTAAAGTCGTAGGAGGCATGGTGAGATAGTGGGGCATAAGCCAGATTGCGGAGCAGTGGTTGGAAACTCCGGTCCAGTAGTCAAGGTCAACAATCTTGTCAATCTTGTGCAGACCGCAGCCCATATATCCTGCGTACTGGATTACGCCGAACTTGTAGGCATCCTCGCCGATTTTTACGGACTTGATATGCTCCTCAACGCCGCCGGGCAGACCGCCGCCGTAGCAGGGGCAAATGAATCCGACGCGCTTGTATGCACTTGCATCGGTAATCTCGGGTGCCTTGCGCATCATAACGATGTCGGTATCACCGAGATTTTTGGCAATTTCCTTTGCCATGTTAAGGCAGTTGCCTGAGCCTGAGTAGCAATAAATAATATTTTCGCTCATTGTTTTCCTCTCCTAACTTTATGCTAAAACTTCAATTACGTCGTAGTCGTTCATCTTGTCAACAGCCTTTTTGAACTGGGAGGGATTGTGGCAGATAAGAGCCTTATACTCCTTGCCGTTTTCGGTGAAGCTGAGCTCGCTTGCCTCGCCGCTTAACTCCCAACGGCCTGCGTGGAGAAGCTGGGCGTAGCGCTCGCATCTGGGCATTTCGCAGAGAGTTTCGGGGGCTTCACCTTTGCGCAGTGCGGGATTTACACCTGTGCGCAGGAAAATGCGGTAAAGCTCGCGGGTGTTGATGAAGTAGTCAACTGTGCCCTCGTCAAATGCCTCGGCGGCATTGGAGTTGCGGTTTGTGACATTGTAAAGCTTAACGCCGGGGAAATGCTCGTGCATATAATCGCCGAAGACCTTCTGCATGCTGTCATAGAACAGGAACTGTTTTTCAAGCTCGGGATAGTTTGCCCTGAGGAAGTTCTTTGCCGCATAGTCACGGGTCAGGATGACGCACTTCCTGTTCTTCTTACTGAGCGCCTTGTCCAGCATATCCGCCGCCTGGGTGTCGGAAGCGTGGGATGCGTAAGCGGGGTCATAGATATGGTCAATGCCAATCTTCTTCATGCCTGCAATAAGCTGCTCGTATGTAAAGCTGCCCTTGGGTGCGCCGAAGAGCTCTTCAAGCTCACGCAGTACGCAGGAGCATACCATGCCTGCGGTTTCGGTGCCGTACTGATGGGCAAAGTAGATTGCCTCGTCCTTGTGCTCCTTGATATGCAGAGCGCCTGTGGGACAAACGTTTACGCATCGTCCGCAACGGATGCAGCCGTCTGCCATGAGATTATTCTTTGACCCCACGGTCTGGCCGTTTTCCTTTTTGACAAGGCCCAGAATACCGACGCCCTGAATCTTGCAGATGTCAACACAGCGGCGGCACTTGATGCACTTGTTGGGGTTGCGGATAACACAGCCTGTGGAGTCGTCAAGCTCAAAATCGTTTTCGTGAATTTCAAAGGGAAGCTCGTCAACGCCGAACTTGAGTGCCATTGCCTGCAATTCGCAGAAGCCGTCGCGTACGCAGTCGCAGAAATAGCAGTCCTTGCAGAAGCTGGGGTCAAAGTCCTTTGCTTTGGTTGTGCCTATGCGCAGGCAGTGGGGGCAGTGGACAGAGTGCTGACGGAACATTTCCTGAACCGTCGCCTTGCGCTTAGCGAAAAGCGCATCGGACTCGGTGGTGATGACCATGCCGTCTTTAACCTTGGTTGCGCAGGCAAGCTTTTCCTTGTCCTCACCCTTTATTTCCACAATGCAGAGCTTGCATGCGGCCTTGGGGGCAAGACCCTCGTAAGCGCAGAGAGTGGGTATATCTATACCCTTCAGCTTTGCCGCCTCCAAAACGGTGATGCCCTCGGGAACAGAATACTGTTTGCCGTTTATTTTAATCTTTACGGTGTTTTCTTTCTTGGTTGCCATATCTGAACCTCCTTAAATTGCCTCTACACGGCAGGGCGTGTAGCGCCATGTGGGGTTGCCTGTGAGTTCGTCAAGGTCTTTGTGGCTGGTGAGAACGTTGACGTGCTCGCCGACCTTCTTACCCTGGAAGGTATAGCCGAAGTGATGGGGAATCATGACGTAACCGCGAGCGGTCTGCCATGTGTATTCAACGGGAATCTCAAGCTCGCCGGCCTTGGTGGACACCTTGACCATCTGCCCGTCTTCAAAGCCCATTTCCTTGCCGTCCTCGGGATTCATTGCCAGAGTGTAGGGCTGGCGGTACTTGAAGGTCTCGGGGTTTCTCATGGTGGCGTTCATGCCGTCCTCGGAGTGACGTCCTGCGGAAAGAATGAAGTTACAGCCGTCCTTGAGAACGAGTTCTTTTTCTTCCAGCTCGGGAGTGATGCGCTTAATGAAGCTGTCAATCTCCTCACACCAGAGGTGGAATTTTTTGTCCTTGTGTGCGATATGTCTTTTCAGCATCTCGTCGGGCTTTGCATAACCGATGATTGCGCCCTCGGGATGATTGTCAACAAGCTCGAATGCGGCATCCATCTCGCACCAGTCCTTGAACATGGGCATATTGGCAAGCAGAGGATGCTTCTTCCAGTCATACTTTGCGGTTACAAGACCCTTGCCGCAAATGGGGCTTGTGAGCATGCCTGCCCAGGAAATTGCGCGGGCGGCAGAGCCGTAAGCCTTGCCCAGAGTCAATGCGATTACGATAGCCAGCTGGTCGAAGTATTTGAGATGACCGCAGGCGGTCCAGAACAGAACTCTTTCAAAATAGCTCATTCTGTCGCCCGAAATAACTGCCTGTTCAGCGGCCTTGTACAGATACTGGGGAAGTCTGGGAACGATGCCCATTGCCTCGGCAATCTCTGCAAGAATCATGGTGTCCTCTTTCTGGTCTCCGACAGGCTTTACAACCTGCTTGCGGGACTGGAACACGATTTCGGGATAGTTGAGAGTGAATGCGTTCATGTCGCCGCCGCCCTCGTAGGCATTCATGCCGGGAAGAACGTAGTCGGCGATGCGGGTGACCTCGGTCTCGGCGCAGTCAATGGCAACAAGAAGCTCAAGATGCTCGAGAGCCTCTTTCATCTTGTTGGAGTCGGGGTAACTGCGCAGGGGATTGCCCATGGAGGTGAACATGATGCGGATTCTGTCCTCGTTATCGCCTAGAACCTCGTCGGGAATGATGCCGACAGGGAAGACGTTCATAACAGGGAAGCGGTTGGTGACGGGACCGCGCCATGTCTTGGGGCTGTTCTCATCGCAGAAGGTGCCGCGTTCGATGACACATTCGGGAACGATACTGCCGCCGGGCACAAGTGCCATGCCGCAGATGACGGTGAGGAGTATGCACAGATAGCTGTCAAGAGTACTGTGGCGGCCGAAGAAAATGCCAAGGTCCTGATGCATGCCCCATTTTTTTGTGGTGAGAACCTTTGCAAAGTCCTCTGCCTGCTGTCTGGGAACACCGCAGATACGCAGTGAGCCGTCAATGTCAACGTTCTTGAACCAGGGAAGTGCCTT
>JAZLFI010000012.1:0-5583 GCA_045615725.1 Oscillospiraceae bacterium | reverse complement strand
CTCAAGGTTGAGCATCTTGGCAACCATAACCCCAGACTGCATACGGACGAGCTTCTCATTGCCCTTTCAATCTGCGCAAGCACCGACCCCCTTGCCGAAAAGGCAATCGACCAGCTGGGTAAGCTCCGCGGATGCGAAGCTCATTCCTCCGTCATTCTCTCCAGAGTTGACGAAAATCTCTTCCAGAAGCTCGGCCTCAATGTCACCTATGAGCCCCGCTATCAGGCAAAGAAGCTTTACCACGCAAAATAATTTTCAGGAGGTAATTACCCTTGACTAAAATAGATATATTCTCCGGCTTCCTCGGTGCAGGCAAGACCACCCTTATCCGCAAGCTCATTTCCGAGGGCTACAAAAACGAAAAGCTCGTCCTCATCGAGAACGAGTTCGGTGAGATAGCAATCGACGGCGGCTTCCTCAAGGACGCAGGCGTTGAGATAACCGAAATGAACTCCGGCTGCATCTGCTGCACTCTGGTGGGCGACTTCACCAAGGCGCTCCAGCAGGTAATCGCAGACTACAACCCCGACCGCATCATCATTGAGCCCTCCGGCGTCGGCAAGCTTTCCGACGTCGCAAAGGCAGTTGACGGCATCGAGGGCTGTGAAATCGGATGCAAGGTCACCGTTGTTGACGCAGGCAAGTGCCGCATGTATATCCGCAACTTCGGCGAATTCTTCAACGACCAGGTACAGCATGCCGACGTTATCGTCCTTTCCCGCACCGATGCCGCATCCGAAGGCAAGGTTCTGGTTGCAAGCTCACTGCTTACTCAGCAGAACCCCAACGCAACCGTAATCACTACCCCCTGGGATCAGCTTTCGGGCGAGCAGATTGTTGATGTTATGGAGCGCACCGACAGTCTTGCAACCGCAATGCATGAGCTGGAGCACCACCATGACCACGAGCATCATCACCATGAGCATGATGAACACTGCGGCTGCGGTCACGACCACCACGACCATGAGCACGAACACCATCACGACCATGACCACGAGCACAGCGAACACTGCAGCTGCGGTCATGACCACCATGACCACGACCACCACCATGCCGACGAGATTTTCACCAGCTGGGGCTGCGAAACTCCCAAGAAGTTTACCGAGGCAGAGCTTAAGGGAATGCTCGCACAGCTCGGAAACGAGGAGAAATTCGGCATGATTCTCCGCGCCAAGGGCTTTGTGGATGCATCCGACGGCGAGTGGATATACTTTGACTATGTCCCCGGCGAGAGCGATATCCGCCGCGGCGGTGCCGCCGTCACAGGCAGACTTTGCGTAATCGGCTCGAAGATAAACGAGCAGGCAATCAAGGAGCTGTTTAATATTGAGTAAGGTACAGGATGTTCCCGTATATCTGTTCACCGGATTTTTAGAAGCGGGCAAAACCAAGTTCATACAGGAAACCCTCGAGGACAAGCGCTTCAATAACGGCGAGCGCACTCTCCTCCTCCTCTGCGAAGAGGGCGAGGAGGAATACGAACCCGACCAGTTCGCCGCACCCAATGTTTTCATTCAGGTTGTGGAAGACCCCTCCGAGCTGAAAATCGGAAACCTCCGCAAATGGCTCGATGAAAATAACTGTGAGCGCGTCGTAATCGAGTATAACGGCATGTGGATGATAGATGATCTCTATAACGCAATGCCCGAGCTCTGGATGGTTTATCAGGAGTTCTTCTTTGCCGACGCAAAGAGCTTTGAAAGCTACAACAGCAACATGCGCCAGCTTGTCTACGATAAGCTGAAAAGCGCGGAGCTTGTCGTCTTTAACCGATATGACGACTCTATCGACCAGATGACTCTGCACAAGATAGTCCGCGGAGTATCCCGCCGCTGTGACATCGCCTATGAATATAAAGACGGCACCGTCAAGTACGACGAGATTGAGGACCCCCTGCCCTTCGACGTAAACGCCGATGTTATTGAGATTGGCGACGATGACTACGCACTGTGGTACCGCGATATGTCCGAGGAACCCAAAAAGTACGAGGATAAGGTCGTCAAGGTCAAGGTGCGCTACCTTAAGCGCAAGAAAGTGCCTCAGGGACACTTCATTGTCGGCCGCCACATCATGACCTGCTGTGCCGACGATATCCAGTTCGCGGGACTCATCTGCCAGTGGGAAAACTCCGACGACATAGTCGGCGACAGCTGGCATATCCTCACGGCGAAGATAAACCACAAGTTTAACCGCGCCTACGGAAAGAAAGGCCCCGTCCTGACGCTGATTGAGCAGGAGGACTGCCCCGTCCCCGAACAACCCGTCGCAACATTTTATTAAAATCCAAAACCGCCCAAACCTCCATGCCAACTGCCGTGCAGAATTTGACAAATTGTATAGTTTTGTTCGGCTTTTGTTGACAAAAAAGTGATTTAGTGTTAGCATTGCAAAAAAGACGTTTTCATGTTTTTTTGTATAGGGGGAATCACCGCGCGTGACTGGGGGAAAGCTCCTTAATTAAAGGAGAGTCGCCGCAGTGATGAAAGGGAATTAAAAGCCCGACGCACGGCAAACCGTGCCGCTTCCTTTCCTCGGGAAGCAAAAAACCGCTCACTTTCGTGAGCGGTTTTCTTTTTTGTTTTTATCAGTTCAGCTTAAGGTCGCCGTCTTTAATCCAGCCGAGCTTGCGGCAGAGAAGACCAACCGCCCACGCGATGACTGCGGGAAGCACAATGCTGATAAGTGCAAGGCCAATCCAGTCCATCGCTGTGGGAATCATGGCAACTGCGCCGTCCGCGATAGCTTCGGCACTGGGAGCCGCCCAACCCGTCCAGACTCCGATAGGACCGACCAGACCACATGTGCCCATGCCCGAGGATACCGCCGCGCCGTTCATTTCAAGGTGGAACAGGCAGGTTGCGAGGGGACCGGTAACCGCGCTTGCCACGATTGCGGGAATCCAGATTTTCGGGTTGCGGACGATGTTGCCCATCTGGAGCATAGAGGTGCCGAGGCCCTGAGAAACGATGCCGCCCCAGCCGTTTTCCTTAAAGGAAATGACGGCGAAGCCGACCATGTTCGCACAGCAGCCTGCAACCGCCGCGCCGCCTGCAAGACCCGTGAGGCTGAGTGCCGCACAGATTGCCGCGGAGGAAATGGGCAGAGTCAGTGCAATACCCACGACGACGGAAACGAGAATGCCCATGAGGAAGGGCTGGAGATTTGTCGCCCACTTGATGAAGTCGCCGACAGCCATTGCGCCCTTGCCGATAGGTGCGGCGATGAAGTAAGCAACGCCGATACCCGCGATGATAGTTACAATGGGTGTAACGAGGATATCAATCTTGGTTTCTTTGGAAACCATCTTGCCTATCTCGGCGGCGATAACCGCAACGACGTAAACGGCAAGCGGACCGCCCGCGCCGCCCATGACGTTTGTCGCGTAGCCGACGGGGATGAGCGAGAACAGAACCATGGCAGGTGCTTTAAGCGCATAGCCGATAGCAACCGCCATGCCCGGGCCGACCATAGCCGAGGCAAAATCGCCGATTGTGTAGCCCTTGCCCGCAATTTCAATAAGCTGAGCGGTAAGGAATCCTATGTGAAGCTGAGTGCCGAGGGTGTTGAGGATAGTGCCGACGAGCAGGGTGCAGAAAAGTCCCTGTGCCATTGCGCCGAGAGCGTCAATGCCGTAGCGCTTCATGCTGACCTCAACGTCTTTTCTCTTTAAAAACGATTTGAATTTTGACATTTGTTTTCCTCCGATATCAAGGGGAACGTTATCTTCTTTCTCTTAACATCTTGTCCTTCAGCTCCATGAGCTTGGGGGAAAGATCGACATAGTAGTTGTGGGGGTTGTCGAAGCGCTTAACTTCAGGCCAGAGGGTGCTGACCTTATATGCGCAGTTGCGCTTGATATCCTCGAGTGAGGGCATATCGTATACCAGTTCGCCGTTTTTGAAAATGGGAACGAGGAGTTCCTCGGCGCGATAGTTTTCCATGACCTTGCTCTTCCAGCGTGCGTCGGGGTCGCAGATTTCCATGGGCTTGGAGTCGTCAACGGTTTCGTCGTACATGCAGATGTAGTCTGCCTCTGCCATACCGCTGTCGCGGTTGTAGAGGCGGTAAACCTTCTTAAAGCCGGGGTTTGTAATCTTGCCGACGTTTTCGCTAATCTTAATCTTGGGAATGATGTTGCCGCATTCGTCCTCAACAGCGCAGAGCTTGTAAACACCGCCGAAAACGGGGTCGTCCTTGGAGGTGATGAGTCTTTCGCCAACGCCGAAGGAATCAATCTTTGCTCCCTGCTTAAGAAGCTCGGTGATGAGTCTTTCGTCAAGGGAGTTGGAAACGGTAATCTTGCAGTCGGGCCAGCCGGCCTCGTCAAGCATGACTCTTGCCTTCCGTGTGAGGTATGCAATATCGCCGGAGTCGAAGCGGATGCCGCACTTGGTAATGCCGAGGGGCTTGAGCACTTCGTCAAAGGCCTTTATTGCGTTGGGAACACCGGACTTAAGTGAATTGTAGGTGTCAACCAGCAGAGTTGCGTTGGTGGGATAGGTCTTGCAGTAGGTTTTGAATGCGTCAAGCTCGGTATCGAACATCTGCACCCAGGAGTGAGCCATGGTGCCGCCTGCGGGAACGCCGTAAAGCTCGTCGGAAACGGTGCATGCAGTACCCGCGCAGCCGCCGATGTATGCGGCTCTTGCACCGATGATTGCGCCGTCTGCACCCTGAGCTCTGCGTGAGCCGAATTCGAGAACGATTCTGCCCTCAGCCGCGCGCCATACGCGGTTTGCCTTTGTTGCGATAAGGCTCTGGTGGTTGAGAGTGAGGAGCAGATAGGTCTCCATGAGCTGAGCCTGGATTGCGGGAGCGCGAACGGTCATGAAAGGCTCGCGGGGGAAAATGGGAGTTCCCTCGGGAACTGCCCAGATATCTCCGGTGAACTTGAAGTTTCTAAGGTACTCAAGAAACTCCTCGCTGAAAAGATTTCTGCCGCGGAGATATTCGATGTCCTCGTCGTCGAAGTGCAGGTTCTGAACGTATTCGATAGCCTGTTCAAGACCTGCGGCGATGGCGAAGCCGCCATTGTCGGGGTTGGTGCGGTAGAATATATCGAAGTAGGTAATGCGATCTTTCATGCCATTTTCAAAATAGCCGTTGCCCATGGTGAGCTCATAGAAGTCGCACAACATGGTCATGTTGATATTTTTATTCATTGTAACCTCCTGGAAACAATAGAAATTATAGTTTTCTTACCTAAATTATACATCAAGTAAAATTAAATTCAACCATTGTTTATTCATTGTCGAGCGAAGCGAGAAAATGAATAAACAAAAAAAGAAAACCGTACCTCTTCGGTACGGTTTTCTGTGTTGGCATTGACCTATCTTCCCGGTCCGTCTCCAGACAAGTATTGTCGGCACTGATGAGCTTAACTTCCGTGTTCGGAATGGGAACGGGTGGACCCTCATCGTTAAAAACACCAACTATTAAGGGATTGAACCCTCAAAACTGAACAGAAGTGGGATGAGGCAAGGCGCCTGCATAACTGTAGGTCAAGCCCTCGGGCTATTAGTACCAATAGGCTGAACACATTACTGCGCTTACACCGTTGGCCTATCAACCATGTAGTCTACA
>JAZLFI010000011.1:0-1132 GCA_045615725.1 Oscillospiraceae bacterium | reverse complement strand
CGCTTCATAACGAAGGGCTTGAACAGCTCAAGAGCCATTTCCTTGGGAAGACCGCACTGATAAAGCTTAAGCTCCGGACCGACAACGATAACAGAACGGCCCGAATAGTCAACACGCTTACCGAGAAGGTTCTGACGGAAGCGTCCCTGCTTACCCTTAAGCATATCGGAAAGAGACTTGAGAGCGCGGTTGTTGGGGCCTGTAACAGGTCTGCCGCGGCGGCCGTTGTCGATAAGAGCATCGACAGCTTCCTGAAGCATTCTCTTTTCGTTGCGGATAATGATTTCGGGTGCGCCTAATTCAAGGAGCTTTTTAAGACGGTTGTTTCTGTTGATAACGCGTCTGTAAAGGTCGTTAAGGTCAGATGTGGCGAAGCGTCCGCCGTCAAGCTGAACCATGGGACGGATTTCGGGAGGAATAACGGGAACAACATCCATTATCATCCACTCGGGTCTGTTGCCCGAAGCGCGGAACGCTTCAACAACCTCAAGGCGTTTGAGAGCCTTTGTTCTCTTCTGACCTGAGTTGCTGTTAAGCTCCTCACGAAGCTCCTCTGAAAGCTCGTCAAGGTCAACATCTTCAAGAAGAGCCTTGATAGCCTCAGCACCCATGCCTGCCTTAAAGTCGTCCTCATATCTCTCGCGGTATTCGCTGTATGTCTTCTCGTCAAGAATCTGCTTCTTTTCGAGCGGTGTGTCGCCGGGGTCAACAACGATATATGATGCGAAATAGAGAACCTTTTCGAGTGCTCTGGGTGTAATGTCAAGAATCAGACCGATTCTTGAGGGAATACCCTTAAAATACCAGATGTGGGAAACGGGAGCGGCAAGCTCGATATGTCCCATTCTTTCACGGCGAACCTTGGACTTTGTAACTTCAACGCCGCAGCGGTCGCAGATAATGCCCTTGTGGCGTACTCTCTTGTACTTACCGCAGTGGCATTCCCAGTCCTTGGTGGGTCCGAAAATACGCTCGCAGAAGAGACCGTCTCTTTCGGGTTTAAGGGTACGGTAATTTATGGTTTCGGGTTTTGTAACCTCGCCGTATGACCATTCACGAATCTGGTCAGGAGACGCAAGCCCGATTTTTATTGATTCAAAGGTATTGTTTTCCAATGTAACTTCCCCTTTAC
>JAZLFI010000010.1:0-4805 GCA_045615725.1 Oscillospiraceae bacterium | reverse complement strand
CGGTGCCCTTCCTTATCCTGCCGTCGAACAGACGCATGAATACGATAACGCCGCGATAGCTGTCGTACTGACTGTCAAAGACCAGCGCCTTGAGCGGTGCATCGGCATCGCCCGTCGGTGCGGGGACGTTCTGAACGATATCCTCGAGCACGGACTCAATGTTAATGCCGTTCTTTGCGCTTATCTCGGGGGCATCCATTGCAAGAATACCGATAATATCCTCAATCTCCTGTTTTACGCGCTGAGGGTCGGCGGCAGGCAGGTCAATCTTGTTGATGACGGGGAGAATTTCAAGGTCTGCGTCAAGCGCAAGATAGGTATTGGCGAGAGTCTGAGCCTCAACACCCTGAGATGCGTCAACAACTAAGACTGCGCCCTCGCATGCGGCGAGGGAACGGGATACCTCGTAGTTAAAGTCAACGTGTCCCGGTGTGTCGATAAGATTGAGAACGTAGGTTTCGCCGTCTTTTGCCTTGTAGTTGAGACCGACTGCGCGCGCCTTGATGGTTATGCCGCGCTCACGTTCCAAGTCCATGTTGTCGAGAATCTGGTCTTCCATGATGCGCTGTTCAACGGCACCGCAGATCTCGATAAGTCTGTCGGAAAGGGTGGACTTGCCGTGGTCGATATGGGCGATTATTGAAAAGTTTCTGATGTGGTCCTGATTAATCATGGGTGTACCTCTCAGGTGAGCTCGTTAAGCGCATCCTCAGCCTTGTTGGCGAGGATTTTCATTTCATTTATGAAAGCCTTGGCTATATCTGCGGAGCGGTCACTTCCGTCGGGATTCTGGCTTCTGCCCAGAAGGTAATCGGCGGTGACTCCGTAATAGTCACAGACACGGCATACGAAATTGAGTCCGGGCTCTCTTGCACCGTTCTCATAGTGGCTCAGAAGTGCCTGGCTTATTTTAAGGTCTGCGGCGGCTTTGCGCTGGCTCAGACCCTTTCTGCGTCTTAACTCGGAGAGAGTTGAGGCGAAGGTTCTTTCATTATCCATAAAATATACATCCTTGTAAGATTTGATTACAGCCTGTATATTATACTTATGAAATTACAGTTTGTAAATAGGAAATTAACCTAAATACTTGAAAAAATTTTACGGTAGTGTTAAAGTGTCTTTGGTTAAAAACAAATATTAACGGAGGAACACATAAATGTTTGAAAATTTAGTAGAAATCCTTAAGAATGATCCCCGCAAGATAGTATATACCGAGGGTCCCGATGCACGTATTCTCGAGTCCGCAGCAAGACTCAAGAAGGAAGGTTTCCTGACTCCCATCCTCGTCGGCAATGTTGACGAAGTCAAGGCAGCAGCAGAAAAGGGCGGCTTCGATATCGAAGGTCTTGAGATTCTCGACCCCGCAACCTACGAAGGCATGGACGAAATGGTCGATACCATGGTTGAACTCCGAAAGGGCAAGATGACTCCCGAGGAATGCCGTGCAAACCTCATGAAGGGCAACTACTTCGGCACCATGCTCGTCAAGATGGGCAAGGCAGACTGCCTCCTCGGCGGCGCAACCTACTCCCCCGCTGACACCGTACGTCCCGCACTCCAGCTGGTTAAGACTAAGAAGGGCGCACACCTTGTATCCTCCTGCTTCATTATGATTCGCGGCGACGAGACTCTGGCAATGGGCGACTGCGCAATCAACATTGATTACCAGGATACCGTCGACAAGGAAGGCAACGTAACCTTCACCGCAGCTCAGAAGCTTGCAGAAGTTGCAGTTGCAACCGCAGAGACCGCAAAGGTCTTCGGTGTAGACCCCAAGGTCGCAATGCTTTCTTACTCCACCAAGGGCTCCGGCAAGGGCGCAAATGTTGACCTCGTCCGCAACGCAACCGAGGAAGCAAAGAAGCTCGCTCCCGAGCTCAAGATTGACGGCGAGATGCAGTTCGACGCAGCAGTTTCTCCCGTTGTCGGCCAGCTGAAGTTCCCCGGCAGCCCCGTTGCAGGCTACGCAAACACCTTTATCTTCCCCGAAATCCAGTCCGGCAACATCGGCTATAAAATCGCGGCACGTCTCGGCGGCTTTGCAGCATACGGCCCCATTCTCCAGGGTCTGAATGCTCCTATCAACGACCTTTCCCGCGGCTGCAACGCAGAGGAAGTCTACCAGATGTCTATAATAACAGCTGCACTTAAGTAATCTCAGCAGTTAAATAGAACTATAATTAAAGGCAGGGTCAAAAGCCCTGCCTTTTTTAAAAGGTGATACTATGAACAGAGAATACTATATGAAAATGGCGCTGGAGCTTGCGCAGGAGGCGTTCGATGCCGACGAGGTTCCCGTGGGCTGTGTTATCGCAGACCGCGACGGCAACATTATCGGCAAAGGGCGCAACCGCAGGGAGGAGACAAACGATGCATGCTCCCACGCAGAGCTTGAGGCAATCCGCGAGGCCTGCGAAAGGGTGGGGGACTGGCGCCTTAACGACTGCAGTATATTTGTGACGCTGGAGCCCTGCCCCATGTGCGCAGGCGGCATAATAAACTCCCGTATTCCCAACGTTATTTACGGAGCAAAGGATGAGAACACCGGCTCATGCGGAAGCGTCATAAACCTCTTTGAAGAGCGTTACGGACACAAACCTGCGGTATACGGCGGCGTGAAGGCGGATGAATGCGGCGAGATACTCAAAAAGTTCTTCGAAAAGAAAAGATAAGCGACATTTGTGTTGACAAATTCCTTGTACAATATTAATCTGAGTGTACAGACACTGGCAAAATTATTGTAGGAGGAAGAGAAATGTCTGATTACACCGAATCTGCGCTTACGATACTCCGTAATCCGCAGGCAACAATGCATTGGTACACCGTACCTCTGCTCCTTATTGTGATGTACATAGTCACAAAAGAACTCAACGAGAAGCACTACAATGTAGTCCTCGGCGGTGTTGCTCTCTGGGGCATGGACGTTTTCAATGAAATCTGGAACTCCATGATCTGCTCTATCAGCAACTTCGCACCCGTATGGGGCACTCCCGTAGGCGTTGGCGACACATCACTGCTTATAATGATTGGCTACAACATTGAAATTTCTTTCATGTTCCTCATTATGGGTATCTGCTGCTGCCTCATGCTTCCCGAAGACAAGAAGGCAAAGATTCTCGGCATCAACAACCGTATATTCTACTGCCTTATTCTCACCACTGCCGCGGTTGCAATTGAGTGCTTCCTCAACTACTGCGGAGTACTCACCTGGGAGTGGAGCTTCTGGCAGAGAAGCTGTCCCTGGATTCTGTGGCTTATCGGCTATCTGCCTTTCTTTGCCACTGCGTTCTATGTACACGACAGACCCACAGTCAAGAGTGCGCTCAAGGTCGACGGAATTATCCTCGGCACCGATGCAATTCTTATTGTAGTGTGCGCTCTGCTCGGATGGATTTAAGGAGGAAAGCGTTATGATGAGTATATTTGCATTCCCCGGCGCATTTGCAGTCTTGGTTGCGGCAACGGTTATTGACCTTGCGGCAGTCGGAATAGCATTCTATGATTTCTTGAAGAAGTAATATTTAAATGAAAAATCCCCTGTCAGAAGACAGGGGATTTTTTTTGTTGCGTAAATCAGCCTTTGATGCTGCCGTCGGGATTGAACAGGGGAAGGGGAGCGAGGGTGATAATATCGTCGCGTTTGTTGGCGTCGCCCTCTGCGAGGACTGCCATTCTGCCGGCAACGATGCCGCCTGCCTGCTCAACTAGATTTTCGGTTGCGCGGAGGCTCTCGCCGGTGGAAATAACGTCGTCAATGATGAGGACGCGCTTGCCGCGGATAAGGTCGGCGTCTTCCTTATCGAGGAAGAGGGTCTGAACACCCTGAGTGGTGATGGACTGCACAGAGGAAGAGAAAACTTCCTTCATGTAAGCCTTTGCTTTCTTTCTTGCGATGATGTACTTGTTGGAGCCGCTCTGACGGGCCATTTCATAAATAAGAGGAATGGACTTTGCTTCGGGAGCCAGCATGTAGTCATATTCGGGTGCGCGCTTAAGAAGCTCGGTTGCGCAGTGTACGGTCAGTTCAACGTCGCCGAATATAACGAATGCACCGATGAAGAGGTCATCAGCTACCTTACACAGGGGCAGGTCACGCTTTAAGCCGGCGATGTCCATTTCGTAAGTCATTTTTAATCTCCATTCTGCTTTACAATTAATATAAGCAAGTCCGCTTTTACGGCGGCGGAAGGCCGATATTTCTGGCATACTGCCACAATTATCTATTTTACAATATATTATATAAAAATCAAGAGCGAAAAGGAAAAAGAAATAAAAAATCATCTCTGGCGGTGTTAAGAATGTTTACATAGCGAATGAGCAAAATTTACGCCAAATTTAGAAACGCTGTATGTTATGAAAGAATAATTGCAGGGAAATAAATAATATTGTCAGGTTGCTAAAATGAAAGCAATGCAGTTTGTGCATATACCACAAAAGATTGAACAAAAAAGCGAAAGTTATTTATTTAACATTGAAAAAGGCTTGCTAAAATTGTTAATTTAGTGTAAAGTTTATTTGTAAATTTGGCGGCTTGTTTACATTAAATTAACAGGCGCCGTTTATCCGGTGTATTCCATAACACCGGAATGTAAAATTTAAAAAGGAGAGAATAGTATGGAAACTAAACGTGAAGGTTTTGGCTCCAACTTTGGTTTTATCATGGCTGCTGTCGGCTCTGCTGTCGGTCTTGGTAACATCTGGGGCTTCCCTTACAAGATGGGCAGAAACGGCGGTTTCGCATTCCTGCTTATCTACCTCTGCCTTGCTCTCTTCGTAGGTCTTGCTGTTATGGTCGGCGAGCTTGC
>JAZLFI010000009.1:0-7606 GCA_045615725.1 Oscillospiraceae bacterium | reverse complement strand
ACTTTGAATAAGGCATTATATTGAGCGTTGTGTGTACAACAAAACATAAAAGGAGCATCACAAAATGAGTACCAATTACGATGTTGCGATTATCGGCTGCGGCACTGCGGGCATCTTCGCAGGCTATGAGCTCACAAAGCGTCACCCCGAGCTTAAGATAGTCAATTTTGAGCAGGGCGGCGACATCTACTCACGTCATTGCCCCATCGTTGCAGGCAAGGTAAATAAGTGCGTACACTGTGCGGTATGCGACACTATGTGCGGCTTCGGAGGCGCAGGAGCATTCTCCGACGGCAAGTACAATTTCACCACCGAGTTCGGCGGCTGGCTCACCGATTTCATGGAAAAGAAAGAGGTTATGGACCTCATAAACTACGTTGACACCATCAACATGAAATACGGTGCAACCGACAAGACCTTCTCCACCGACTCGCCCGAGGCTCAGGCGCTTTCACGCGAGGCACTTAAATACGACCTCCACCTGCTTCAGGCAAAGGTAAAGCACCTCGGCACCGAGCGCAACCTCGACATACTCCGAAATATATACGAGGATCTCAAAAACAAGATTGAATACCGCTTCAATACCGCCATCGAATCCATTGACCGCGACGGCGAGGGATATCGCCTCACCACCAAAAACGGCGATGAGGTTTCCTGCAAATATCTCATTGCCGCACCCGGAAGAAGCGGCGCGGAGTGGTTTGCAAACGAGTGCAAAAAGCTCGGCATCCACCTTATCAACAACCAGGTTGATATCGGTGTGCGCGTTGAGCTTCCCGCAACCGTATTTGAACATATCACCAATGTTGTTTACGAATCCAAGCTTCTGTACCGCACCAAGCAGTACGGCGACCGCGTCCGCACATTCTGCATGAATCCCTACGGTCACGTTGTTGCGGAAAACGTTGAGGGAATCAACACCGTAAACGGTCATTCCTACTCCGACCCTGCGCTGAGAAGCGAGAACACAAACTTCGCGCTTTTAGTTTCCAACCGCTTTACCGAGCCCTTTAACGAGCCTTACCGCTACGGCAAGCACATCGCATCTCTGAGCAACATGCTCTCCGGCGGCGTTCTCGTTCAGCGCTTCGGTGACCTCGTAAACGGCATGCGCACAAACGAGCACCGACTTTCCCAGTCATTCACCCGCCCCACCTTATCCGCAGCGGTTCCCGGCGATCTGAGTCTTACCCTCCCCAAGCGCCAGCTTGACGACATCATCGAGATGATTTACGCACTGGACAAGATTGCCCCGGGTACCGCTAACTATGACACTCTGCTCTACGGTGCTGAGGTCAAGTTCTATTCCTCCCGTCTGGAGCTCTCAGGCGAGCTTGAGACAGGCTTTACGAACTTCTTTGCAGTCGGTGACGGTGCAGGCGTAACGCGCGGTCTGGCGCAGGCAGGCGCTTCAGGCGTCAAAGCCGCGCAGGTCATCTGTGACAGAATAGGTTAATAAAAAACGGAGAGTTTTTACTCTCCGTTTTTTATATTATTTTCTCCGTCCCGTACATGCCGCCGAGTATCTGAAGTCCGGGGCGGTTGAGCTGATTTATCGTCCAGTAGCTTATGCCCGCAAGATTATATTCTCTCACGAGTCTGAGCCTTGCGCGGACGCTTCTTGCATCCTCAAACCACACCTCGTGGCGGACTCCGTCGGGTGCTGTGTAGTTAAAATAAGGCGCCTGCGCGGTTTCACTGAACTTAATCTCGGAATATGTCGCCGCCGCAAGATTTGCCGCGCCCACATTGGATATAACCGATGCCGCCTGACCCTGCTTCCACGGCAGGGTCCAGTTATAACCGTAATTTGAAAACCCGAGCAGGATTTTTCCGCTCGGTATTTTTGTCACCGCATAGTCAAGCACCTTCCGTATGCTGTCAACGGGCGATACCGCCTGAGGCTGGCTGTATGTATAGCCCCATTCGTAGGTCATGATGATGACGCGGTCGCAGTACTGCCCGTGGGCGGCATAGTCGTGGGCGGTATAAAGAAGTCCCTGCTGTTCGTCGGAAACGCGGGGTGCAATGGCTGTGGAAAGATAATAACCCCGTGAATGAAGCTCGCTCGACATGCGGGCAAGAAATACGTTGTAGCCCTCGCGGTCAAAGGGATAGACGTATTCGATGTTGAAGTTTACTCCGTAATAGTTTTTCTGCCTCAGGGCGGCGAATATATTTTCAACAAGTATATCCTGCACCGACATATCCGTGAATATCGCGTGGGCAATATCACTTGAAAAGCCGCCGTTTGTGCCGATGTTTGTAAGGGTCAGCATGGGCGCAACCCCATTTGCATAGGCAAGGCGCACCATCTCGGCATCGTCAATTGGGGTTATGCCGCCCTGGGCATCCATGTGCCACGAAAAGGGGCACAGAAATGTGAGATACGGCAGGGTTTCCTCAAGTGTCGCGCGACTTATGTTAGGGTAAGCGTAAGCGTTTACCTCGATATCACCCATAGCAGAATCTCCGCCCGGCACAATCAAAGTCTGCCCCACTGTAAGCCGCGAGGGATCCGACAGCTGATTTATGTAGCTGAGAGTGTCCACGTTTGAGCCGAAGCGCCGGGCAATTGAATAAAGCGAGTCCCCCGGCCGGACAAAATAAATTTGCATACCATCACCTCAAATCATGGTATGCAAATTATTGTTATTTGTTAAGTTGTTTGCCGTTTAAAACCGCTTCTAAAAGCTCGTCGCCGTCATAGCTCAGCTTGAGTGAGAAAAATGGCTCATCGGTATCTAAAAGCCTGAGAAAAATCTTATCTCCCTCCCAGAGAGGAAGCTTAAGTAGCTCGCTTTTCTTTATCCATTCAAGCTCACCCTCGTCGCATGGGAGCATCTCGCCCTCGAAGCCGTCGGCGGTAAACAGATGCATAAACTCGGACTCGCACTTGGTGTTAATAAAGGTCACGATACCGCGATAGCGCCATGAGGTGAGCGTAAGTCCGCTTTCCTCTTTAACCTCGCGCAGAAGACAGTCCTCGGGGCTTTCGTCCTCTTCGAACTTGCCGCCGAGGCCTATCCATTTGTCCTTGTTTATATCGTTTTTCTTTTTTACGCGGTGGAGCATGAGATACTCGTCGCCCCGCTCGATGTAGCAAAGGGTTGTATTCAGCATTACTTGCCTTCCATATCTCCGTTTTCGATATGTTCGAGGACCTTGCAGCTTACTGCATAGCAGCCTGCGAGACCTTCCTTGTTCATGTTGTCGTATGTATCTCTTCTGGTGTGGTAATAGTTCTCAAGCTTGTGGTTGAGACCTGTGATACCCGCGGAACGCATACCTGCCTGAACGAAGCCTGCCTGGTCGGTTGCGCCGCCGAGAGGAGGAACCATGCCCTTGCTGCACTTGATTCCCAGTTCTTCAGCAGACTGCATGAAAAGGTCGTTAAGTGCTACGTCAGTCTTTACGGTTGCGTTAAGGTCGCGGTAGTTTGCCATGAGATATTTGGGATCAAAAATGGTATCGTAGGAGTAGATATATGTGGGAACGTCGTTAAAGTCGTTCTTGTGAGCGTTTGCCCATGCCTTTGCACCGCGAAGACCTGCTTCCTCGGAGCCTGTGATGATAATGCCAACCTCGGTGTTTTCGAGCTTAATGCCCTGCTCCTTAAGTTCCTTGAGAATGGCAATACCCATGTAACAGCCGGAGAGGTTGTCGTTTGCGCCGTCAACGATGTGGCGTTTGTCATTGTGGGGATCCCACCATGACCACATGAAGAACATACCCAGTTCAAAAGGCAGGAATATGATGCCCCACATTGCCATGCTGTGGGTAAGCTCTGCGGAAGCACCGCAAATCTGCATGATTGCGATTGCAAGGTAGAACAGAGTGCCGATTGCGGAAATGACGATATGTCCTTCAAAGCCTACGCCGCCGAGAGCATAGTTCACGGGCCATTCCCAGACTGCATCGCAGTGGCCGTTGAAGAAAACGCGGGCTTTGACTTCGCCCTCGGGCTTTTTTACAGCCCACATATTATGGCCTGTTTTCTCGGGAAATACCCAGTCAACCAGAGGTATGTAAAGGCCGAACTGCAGGATGCAGATAAGCCAGCCGATTACGGTGAAGATGATTGCCAGGACGGAAAGCGCGCCCACATTGAAGAAGCAGAACACTGCAGCAAGGATTGTCAGAGTGAAGGTAATCCACATCCAACCGAAGAAGGAAAAGGGATGCTCCTTGAAGCTTTCGATGTGAGCCTCGTCACAGCCAAGTTCCATGCTCAGTTCCTTAAAGTATTCGCAGACCTGCTTTTCGCCCTCGGAGCCGGGGTCTCTCTTGGGCAGGGTTTTGCATATTTTGGTGATGTCATCGACTATGAAATCCGCCGCTTTGCCTTTGGCATCTATGAGTGATTTGAGATTCATATTGCTCATCCTTTCTCTTTATTGGTAATATTATACGTGTAAACACCGAAAATTTCAACAAAAAAGAGGATGCTGTCTGCATCCTCTTTAAGGTTTTCAGATAATAAGTCCGTATTTCTTTGCTTCACGTGTGAGCTCGTCTCTGAAATCGGGGTGGGCAATCTTGATAAGGCGCTTTGCGCGCTGCTCGATTGTCTGATACTTCAGATCTGCCACACCGTACTCCGTGACTATATATTCAACCTCGGAGCGGGGTGTTGTGACCGCGGTTCCGGGGGGATGGGAAATGACAATCTTGGAATGGGGCTTATTCATCTTGTCATACCACAGAGAATTGAATGCGATATAGGAATGGCCGCCCTTGCTCATCTGTGAGCCTCTTACGAAGTCGAGCTGACCGCCGATGCCGCTGTACTGCTTGAAGCCTATGCTTTCTGCCGCGACCTGACCGGTTATATCAACCTGCATTGCGGAGTTAACGGATATTACGTTGTCGTTCTGCGCGATAACATAGGGGTCGTTTGAATACATGAAGCGCCTTGACTCGCAGGTGGGGTTGTGGTCAAGGAATTTATTCATCTTCTTGCTTCCCATAGCGAAACCGAAAGTGCTTATACCCTGGTCAATTTTCTTCATGGAGTTATCGACCGCGCCGCACTTTATAAGGTCAATCATGCTCTCGACGAACATCTCGGTATGAATGCCCAGATGGCGTTTATCCTGACAGCACTTGCCGATTGCGGCGCTGAGTCCGCCGATGCCGAACTGCAGGCACGCGCCGTCGGGAATTCTGTCGGCAATAATCTCAGCAATTCGCTTGTCGCTGTCGTTGGGCTCATTCTCGCCCAGAACGCAGAGACGCTCGTTCTTATGAACGATTGCGGTGACATCTTTGATATTTATCATGTTGTCCTTGCCGCGGATATAGGGAATATTCTTGTTGACCTGAACAATTACGTTTCTCGCCATGTGGCAGAGCTCGGTGTCAATGGGGATAAGGCCGAAGCTCATGTTGCCGTCTTCATCGGGAGGAGTTGCGGCCATCATGATTACGTCAGCCTTGTGATAGTTTGCTCTGTCGTCAAAGGATTGAGAAAGCTGAAGCACCTGAAAGTCTATGTTGGAGCCCAGTGTGTATTTGAAAGTGCGCTCGGCAGGTCCGAAGAACATACTGTTGACGTTCACGTGACCGTTATTAAAGTTTACAAGGGGTCTGTAAATCCTGCCGCCGAAACCCATGTAGATGTTCACGTCGCTTAGTCTGTCCTTCTGCTTTGTAAGCTCTTTGAACAGTGCATAAGGCACAGAAGAAAACATTGTCGAATGGATGGTATCTCCCGGCCTTATATATGCTATGGCGTCTTCGGCGCTCATTATTTTGTCTGAATAGAATTTTTCCCAGTTCATAAGTTTCCTCCGGGATGCGTTAAACATCCGTAAAAAACAAAACTTAACATTTTCTGACCGCTTTAGTATACAGCATGTCACAAAAAAGTCCATTGTGTATTTTAACACAATCTTTGCAGAAAAGAAAGCATAATTTTCAAAATGCAAAAAACCACTATTTCATTCGAATCAACCTGGCGGAAATCACTTACTAAAGTCTGGAAAAAACTGATTGATATTTGCCTGAAATGATGTTAGTATTCTAATCAGTGCATTATGTGCTCTATCTGAGATAACGGGCATGATAAAATATCAATATGGAATAGATATATGAATTCAAAAAACTTATACGGAGTGTAAAAAAAGTGAAGATCCTTAGAATCGACAACATTGCAAAAAAAGATTATATACATGCTGACGGTGGAACTCGCACCAGACTTACAACAGATTTGATTGCAACTGATACGGAAACCAATACCGTAAAGTCCGATGTCCTATGGTATGACGTTGCAAAAGAATGGGGAGACTTTTTCTGTGATGACCGTTGTGACGGTCTTGTAGTACAATTGTTCCTCACTGCCATGCACGAAAGATACGATGTGTTAGAGTGCAGCTATCCCATCTCGGAGAAGTTATGGTATAACCTGACCTATCATGTAATTCCTCAGCTCTCACTCATGGGAAAAAGGCGTGCCAGCTCTATTAAAATAGATGCGCCTCTTACAGCTGAACGATATGACTGCTCCGGAGTCGGCGCAGGTATGAGCCGTGGAATCGATTCCTTCGCAACATTTTTCGAATACAATGAATTTCCTGTTGAGAGCTACAGGTTGACCCATCTGACCTATTATAATCTGGGTGCTCACCACGGTCAGGGTGTTCACGACAGGCCTCCCCAAGAGCGATTTGAAGGTCAGTTAGTCGGCACAAAGGTTTTCTGCGAAAAATACGGATATCCGCTGCTATGGGTGGATTCGAATTTGGAAATAATTTTAAATACATTTTTCCGTCATTGGGGTTTCGACCGCACACATATTTTCCGCAATCTGGGCTGCACTTTGATGTTCCAGAAGCTGTTTAGCCGATATTACTATTCTTCCACATACAATCTGGACAGTTTTGAAGCAGCGCTTAACATTGACTGTGCGCACTATGAAAAGTGGGTTATTCCTCTCCTGTCCACAGAAAGTGCCGAAATGCACAGCGCAAACAGAGATTGGGAGCGTATTGATAAGACTCAATTTATTGCAGATAAAGGGCCCTGCTTTGACCACCTTCTGGTTTGCTTCAACGAGGATCAGAACTGCGGTAAGTGCGCCAAGTGTCAGCGAACTCTGATGCAGTTGGATTCTCTCGGCGGCGACTTAATTTTCAACTTCAAAAAATCATTCGACCTTGATGTATACTTCCGTGAAAATCGCCAAAAATGGTTTAACGATATCGATGAATTAATGGAAACCGGAATGATGCCCGGTACATATCGTGAGGCTTTTTATGAGGCACTGCGCAACCGTCCGGAATTAGTTGAGCATTCTTCTCATTTGAAAAAATTCAAAACTCCGCAGAAACTGATTGCAAACACTAACGGCATCGCAGTACGATTGAATCCGATAATGAGTGCGGAAATTCTGACCCGTCTTTCCGAAGGCACTGAGATTGAAAGTTCATTGCAATGTGATGGCTTCTACCAAGTCACACTGTCCGACGGACGCATCGGCTGGTCGGCAAAAAGATTATTTACTGTATCAAAATAACTGTACGAACAGACATAGCAGGACATTTCAGGAGAAGTATATTATGACAAAGATTCTCTTCGTCTGTCACGGCAATATCTGCCGCAGTCC
>JAZLFI010000008.1:0-28918 GCA_045615725.1 Oscillospiraceae bacterium | reverse complement strand
ATGAGCTTGCAACTATATGCAGGGAAGTTCCCATAGAGTTTACTCCCGATATGTGCCTTTGGAACGAGGACTATAAACCCGCGCTTTTCGGGCTTTTCAAGAAGCTGGGCTTCAATAAATTCATTGAGAAATGGGGCATTGACGAGGGCGATACCCCCGTTCAGACATCTGATATTGAGCGGATGCCTGTCATTGAGGATGCAAGCGCGGATGATATCATAGCGGCTGTAAAGTCGGCTGAATATATCGCAGTATTCGAAAAAGAGAACTTTGATGAGCTCCATATCTGCGACGGCAAAAATGTGTACATCGCAAGATGGGCACTTCTCGGTGACGGCTACGACAAGCTTCTCAAATACGTATTCTCAGCTGATGTAAAAAAGGTTTCTCACAACGTCAAAGATATGATGCGGAAGCTGATTAATGAAAAACTGTCCCTTGACGGATTTATATACGACACAGCCCTTGCGGCATATCTTCTTGACGCGACGGAGAGCGATTATCCTCTTGAGCGTATTTCAATGGGCTACTGCGGCACTGAACTGAGCGGTGCCGAAGCAATATGGGTTGTGAAGCTTGCAACCGAACCCAAACTCAAAGAACTTCAGATGGAAAAGCTTTTCTATGAGATTGAGATGCCTCTGTGCGAGGTTCTGGCACAGATGGAGAACGAGGGCTTCCTCGTTGACAGAAAGGCGCTCAGTGAGTTTGGCGAGAGCCTGACGGGCACAATTGACAGTCTGCGCAATAACATATGGGAGCTTGCAGGCGGTGAGTTTAACATTAACTCTCCGAAACAGCTGGGCGAGGTTTTATTTGAAAAGCTGATGCTTCCCGCAGGAAAGAAAACCAAGACGGGCTGGAGCACAAATGCCGATGTCCTCGATAAGCTTCGCGGCAAGCACCCCATAATTGAAATGATTTTGGATTACCGCATGCTGACAAAGCTGAAATCCACCTATGCCGACGGGCTTTTAAAGCTCATTGAATCTGACGGCAGAATAAGAACCAATTTCCAGATGACAGTAACAGCAACAGGCAGACTTTCAAGCACAGAGCCCAATTTACAGAATATCCCCATCAGAAAAGAGCTTGGCAGTCAGATACGAAAGATGTTCATTGCCGCACCTGGCAAAACCCTTGTTGACGCGGACTACAGTCAGATTGAACTGAGGCTTCTTGCGAATATATCGGGCGATGAACGTATGCAGGCGGCATTTAAAAGCGGTGAGGATATCCACAGAGTAACGGCCTCTCAGGTTTTCAACACTCCCTTTGAGGAGGTTACGAGCCTTCAGCGAAGCCGCGCAAAGGCTGTCAACTTCGGCATCGTATACGGAATTTCCGCATGGTCGCTTTCGCAGGATATCGGCGTATTTCCCAATGAAGCAAAGGTGTATATGGATGCCTACCTTGAGAAATACAGCGGTGTGCGTGAATATATGAAGAGCGTGGTCGAAACCGCAAAAGAGCAGGGTTATGTGAGCACGCTGTATAACCGCAGACGAGCACTTCCCGAACTCAAATCATCCAACTTCAACACACGCTCATTCGGCGAGCGAGTCGCGCTGAACATGCCGATTCAGGGCACAGCAGCAGATATAATAAAGCTTGCCATGGTGAACGTCTATAAGCGGCTCAAGGCTGAGATGCCCAATGCAAAGCTTCTTCTGCAGGTGCATGACGAGCTTATATGCGAATGCCCCGAGGACGAAGCAGATAAGGTCAAGGCAATACTTGAGGAAGAGATGAATAATGCTGTTGAGCTTTCAGTTCCCCTTACTGCCGAGGCAAAATGCGGACACAGCTGGGCGGAGGCGCACTAATGCAGTACAAAATTACCGATATCGAGGAAAAGCATATTGAGCAGATAAAGGATCTTGAGAAAAAGTGCTTTTCCGTTCCGTGGACTGATGAGCAGCTCAGAGCACAGCTTCCCGATAAGATGCACGTGTTTCTCATTGCCGAAAGCGATGACACAGTGCTTGGCTACGTCGGCATGATGTATGTTCTCGATGAGGGATATATATCCAACGTGGCGGTAGACCCCGAATACCGCAGAAACGGCATTGCCGATGCGCTGATAAATGAACTGACAGAACGCGCAAAAGAGCTTGAACTGAGATTTGTGACCCTTGAAGTTCGCGAAAGCAACGAGCCTGCAAAGGCGCTGTATAAAAAACACGGATTTTCCGAAGTGGGCTTGAGAAAAAATTACTACAGTTTTCCCACGGAAAATGCTATACTGATGACAACATTCCTGAAATGAGGCAGATAAATTGAAAATTCTTGCATTTGAATCGTCCTGCGATGAAACCGCCGTTGCGGTAGTTGAGGACGGAAGAAAAGTATTGACAGACCAGGTCTTTTCACAGGCAGACCTGCACGCGGTTTACGGCGGCGTTGTACCCGAGATTGCATCAAGAAGCCATGTCGAGGTTATATCCCGCCTGTCCGAAATGGCACTCAAGGCGGCAGGGGTTGAGCGCAAGGATATTGACGCTGTTGCGGCGACCTATGCACCGGGACTTATCGGAACTCTTCTTGTTGGCCTTAACTATGCAAAGGCTGTTGCGCTGACGCTTGATGTTCCGCTTATTCCCGTTCACCACATAAAGGGTCATGTTGCGGCAAACTACATCGCTTATCCCGAGCTGGAACCGCCTTTCCTCTGCCTTGCAATATCCGGAGGCAACACACTGATAATTGATGTTCGCAGTTACACCGACCTTAAGATTATCGGCGCGACACGCGACGATGCGGCAGGCGAGTGCTTCGATAAAACTGCCCGCGTTCTCGGACTGCCGTATCCCGGCGGCAAGCCCATTGATATGCTGGCACAGGGCGGCGACGATAAGAAATACACTCTGCCGAGAACACATATTGACGGCGCACCTTATGATATGAGTTTTTCCGGACTTAAAACTGCGGTTATCAATATCGTACATAACGCCGAGCAGAAGGGCGAGGAAATTGACCGAGCATCACTGGCGGCATCCTTTACTGCCGCTGTGAGCGATAGTCTTGTGCCGAGAACTATGATGGCGGCACGGGAGCTCGGATATAAAAAAATCGCCGTCGCAGGCGGCGTTGCGGCAAACTCGCGCATAAGAGCGGATTTCAAAGCCGCGGCAGAAAAAGAAGGCTGTCAGCTGTTTGTTCCGCCGCTCAAGCTTTGCGGCGACAACGGCGCTATGATAGGCTGTCAGGCATATTATGAATATCTTGCAGGCAATATAGCGGGAAGCGATCTAAACGCATACGCAAATATGGAGTTATAAGAGGGAAGAGCATGGGTGTTCACGACGGACACAGACAGAGAATGAAGTGCAGATTTAAGGAAGTGGGTGCATCAGCATTTGACGACCATCATCTGCTTGAATTGCTGCTGTTTTACGCTGTTCCCAGACGTGATACAAATGAGCTTGCCCATAAGCTGATCAGTCGCTTCGGCTCATATTCGGGAGTTCTTGAAGCGAGCATCGATGAGCTTATGAGCGTTGACGGCATTGGCGAAAGCGCCGCAGTTCTCATTAAACTTGTGCCCGAAATGAATAAACGCTATAAGCTAGGTTACAACGATAGAGTAGTTATTGATTCTGCAAGAGCCGCCGGCAAATACTTCGTTGCAAAGTTCGAATACGAAACCGTTGAGGTTGCGTATGCCATGTTTCTTGACAGTAAAAACAGAGTTATTTCGTGTAGGGAAATTAGCCGGGGCGTTGTAAACGCAACGGAAATCAGCATACGCACCATAGCCGAGAAAGCACTTGCATGCAAGGCAACATCGGTAATTATTGCCCACAATCACCCCGACGGAATACCCGTTCCGTCAGCAGAGGACGAGCTCACGACTCAGAAAATCAAGGTCGCACTGAGCACCGTAGGAATAAGACTTAACGACCACATCGTTGTTGGCGGGGAGCAGTATGTGTCATTTGCTGATTATAATCTTATCAGTATATGATTATGTAAACTAAAATTTGTTTCTATTTTGTTATTAAATGCAGTTTCAGGGTTTGCGAAATTTTGACAAATACCCGTTTTTGCTTTAAATACCTAGTAAATTTTTGTGTTGAAAAACCTGTTGGAAATGTTGATAACTATTTGAAGAATATTTAAATATAATAGTTATGAAAACCGAATTTTTAACGCAGTAAAGCGCGAAAAATGCTTAAATATCAAGTATATTTTTATCAGTAAAAGTATGGAAATCAGCGGTCGGGACAGTATATATACAGTTTGTAATATTCAAAACATTGACTTTAAAAGTCCCGTATGCTACAATACGTAAGCCTTAAGCTGGTGTGGCTCAATGGCAGAGCATCTCACTCGTAATGAGAAGGTTGTGAGTTCGATTCTCACCACCAGCTCCAAAAAACTCCGTTCAGATTGAACGGAGTTTTTTGATTTTATTCAACTGTAAATTTTATCTCTTCATCACCGACAAAAAGGCTTGCCGTGCCGCTTATGCCAACGGTTTTTACGTATGTGCCGCCGCATCCGCCCTTGAGAGTTATTATATGCGGTCCGATTATTTCGACGTTGCCACTTGCTGTTAAAACCACAGGCTCCTGATAATAGGAAAGCAGATTGCCGTATTCGTCCTCTGCGCGGATTCTGACTGCCGCCACATCATAGGTCTCAGCTTCTGTGAGCTTTGTGCGGTCAACCGATATTTTAAGATGAGGTTTCGCGGCAGGACTTTTTGTGACAGACTTTATTACCTTGCCGTTCTTAACTGCATCAAATCGCCAGACGGTTGCTTCGCCGCCCCAGTTTCCGACATACTTGCCGTAAAGCTCATATCCATCGGAGATTTTAAAACCCTTGGCTACCATGAGATAACCGAACTTTGCGATAATCGTCGGTGGCAGATTTGACGTGCCAAATTTTGCTATTGCATTCAGGCACTCTTTTACAGTTTCGGCAGTCTTTGCATCGAGCTTTTCCTCAGTTGCCAGGAGTTCACCGATAAAATCGTCAATAACAATCGGCGGGTGTGGAAGCGATGAATAGTTTTCTCTGTCGGGATAGAATTCCTTAACGAATTTGCCGTTTTTATAGAGCTTTACGCTGTCCGCGTTGGTAAACACATAGACAGCACCGATATCGCCTGCGGGATGCTCACCGATATCCATGGAGGATGATACCTCGCAAACGGGAGAAGCATCTCCCTGACTTGCAAATACATACGCTGCCAGCTTGGGATTTCTGAACATATCCGTAACCCCGTGGTAGCATATCATATCTCCGCTTCCGAAATCCTTATGTGTGTTATAGTCAAACATGCACCAGGGGAATATGCCGCAGATATCGTCACTTTCGTACATGGCATTGAGCACATTCGCGTGTCTGAGTGCGTGGTCAAGTCGGTGACGTTCATCGTCAAAGATTTTTGTCGGGAACATATGCCCGTTGCATTCCGAAACAAGATAGGGTTTATTTTTCTTTGAGGTTACTCTGGCTTTCTGCTTTAAGCCGCTGTTGTTGCCGCAGTGGGAGAAGTCGTTGAATGCGTAGACGTCTTCAAGTAAGTGACTTTTTTCCAGATATCTTACGCCGCTTGTCTGACGCGAGGAGTCAATGCTGCGCGCAATTTTATTGGTTTCATTATAAAGCTCATCGCAGTCCTGCGATTCGTTTATTCTGACACCCCAGAGAATTATCGAGGGGTGATGCATATACTGGGTGACCATTTCGCGGGTGTTTTCGATGGCCTGCTTTTTCCAATCATCGTTTCCTATGTGCTGCCAGCCGGGGATTTCCGTAAATACAAGAATTCCAAGCTCATCACAGCGGTCAATGAAATGCTGTGACTGGGGATAGTGCGACGTGCGCACTGCGTTGACCTGAAGCTCATTTTTGAGTATTTCGGCATCGAAATACTGCATTGATTTCGGCATGGCGTAACCCACGTATGCATAGCTCTGATGCCGGTTAATGCCACGGAGGTTTATCTTTTCGCCGTTCAGATAGAATCCGTCGTTTTTAAATTCGGCGTAACGGAATCCGAAGCGCACTCGCTTTTCATCGGCAACAGTGTTGCCGTTAAGCAAAGTGACCTTTGCGGTATAGAGCGCAGGACTATCGATACTCCATAGCCTTGCGTTTTCAACATATATAGTCGGTTCGGAGCCGAGGGCAGAGGCGACGACAGTGCCGTCAGAATCAATAATATCCGTTCTTATTGCGTCGCAGTCTGTGTAGTCAATTTTAAGCTTAACGCCGTTTGTGCCGATGTTTTCTACAAGAACATTTTTAATATAGCTCTGTTCACGAATTTGCAGAGTGACCTCGCGGTAAAGTCCGCCATAGCAGAGATAATCTATAACAAATCCAAAGGGCGGAATGTTCAGGCTTTCTCTTGTGTCGAGCTTTACGGTGACTGTATTTTTGCCCAAAACAATGAAGTCGGATATATCAGCGGTAAAGGCGGTATATCCGCAGGAGTGCTTTGCAACGGCGTTTCCGTTGCAGTAAACGCATGCCTCATGTGCGGCACCGTCAAATCTGAGCCGCATTCTTTTTCCTAGCATATCGTCCGTTACCGTAAATTCCTTCTGATAACCGCAGAGCATCTGATAGCTTGCAGGGTCGGCATAGTTATACGGGATTTCCTTTACCGTATGGGGCAGACGGACTTCGGTCGCATTTTCAAAGCCTTTATTAAAATCTTCGGTAAACAGCCAGCCGTTGTTAAAAGCAATATCCATAAGCTTATCTCCTAAGTGATTCTTAACTGATTTTATCATATTTGCCCATAAAGTTAAATATCTTTCATACCTGCCAAGTAGCATTTTGTAGGTATAATCAGTTGATTTTAAGCGGTAATCCGTTATATAATATAAGAAATTTAACGGATTGGTGATATTTTTATGGATAAGCTTCTTAATACAAAACTTTTTCTGCTTGATATGGACGGCACCCTTTATCTTGGCGACGATGTATTTGACGGCGCAGTTGATTTTATTGACACCATAAGCGCTACTGGCAGAAACTATATCTATCTGACAAATAACTCATCCCGTGCAGGTATCGACTATGTAACAAGACTTCGCAGACTGGGCTTTCCCTGCGAAATGGAGAATGTATTCACATCGGGCATGGCAACCGCCATGTATCTTAACGAAAAATTCCCCGGAGCAACTGTGTACCCCGTCGGTACGAAAGCGTTTATGGGCGAGCTTGAAAGCTACGGAGTTAAGCTGGGCGAGGACGACGTCAAGGTTGTCTGCGTCGGATTTGATACTGAGCTTACATATGAAAAGCTTGATAAAGCGGTACATTACATCCGTCACGGTGCCGCATTCATCGCCGCAAATCCCGACTGGGTATGTCCCATGCCGGCAGGCGAGGTTCTGCCCGATTGCGGCAGTATCTGCGCATTGCTGACAGCTTCCACAGGCGTTAAACCCATATTCATCGGCAAGCCCGACAGAAACATGGTTGATATTATTTCCGGCAAGACAGGTATTCCCAACGAGAATATCTGCTGTGTAGGCGACAGACTTTATACCGATATTGCCGTTGCACAGAACGCAGGTGCGGTTTCTGTATGCGTGCTCTCGGGAGAAAGCACACTTGAGGACATTGAAAACGCAGAGCGCAAGCCCGACTATGTTCTTCAGAATGTTGCCGAGATTGCAAAGATACTTAAAGAGAACTAAAACAAAAGCCCGCCAATGGCGGGCTTTTTATATTATAATATCGTTTTTTGAAATCTTATCCCAAGAAAAGCTGTTGAGCAATTCATTTGCTGATATGGGTTTGCCGTCTGTAAGGTTTAACAAAGCGGCCAGCTTGCCGATAATCTCCTCGGCAGAATATTTTTCCTTTAAAACTTCCATGCTCAGATCACCGTTTCGCTTGGACATCTTTCTGCCGTCGGCGGAAACGAGCAGGGGAGCATGGCAGTATGAGGGTGCTGTGCCGCCGAGCTCATTTATTATGAATATCTGCTTTGAGGTTGAGGAAAGAAGGTCACGGCCGCGCACAACGCGGTTTATGCCCATATCCATATCGTCAAAGGAAACTGCAAGCTGATAGGCAAAAACACCGTCCGAGCGTTTTATAATAAAATCTCCGCCGTCCTGCAGGTTTTCCTCGATTCTGCCGTAGTGTCCGTCGGTAAAGCATATTGTTTTATCGGGAACTTTCAGCTTCCATGCAGGCCTTTTTCCCGCGGCTTCGAGGTCAAGCCTCTCCTGCTTTGTAAGATATCTGCAAGGGCAGGAGGAATCGTACTTTTCGCCTTGATGAGGCGCGGATGCCGCAAGACGCTGATTGCGGCTGCAATAACAAGGGTATACGAGGTTTTTTCTCTTTAAGATTTCGAAAGCATCCTCATAGAGCGATGTGCGCATGCTCTGTGAATAAGTGTCATTATTATATCCGTAGCCACTGTCCCAGTTAAGACCGAGATATTTAAGGTCTGAGACCATGCGCTCGGAGAATTTTCTGAAACTGCGGTCGGGATCCAGATCCTCCATACGGAATATAAGCCTGCCGTCATCTTGCCGCGCATCGAGCCATGCCAGCAGGGTGGAGGTTAAATTACCGAGATGCAGTATTCCACTTGGACTCGGCGCAAAGCGGCCTACAGTAAAATCCATTTTATACACCTCAAAAGCTTTTGTTTACTAATTCTAACATAATAAATTATTTTTTTAAATATTTATATACCAATTTCTCAAAAAGTGTGATATTCTAAGTTAAAATAGGCAATACAGAAAGGATGAATGATATGGCAAGCTCAACAAAAGAAGCTTTAGGCAATGCACTGAAGAAAATGCTCAGCATTAAGCCGATTGATAAAATCACCGTAAAAGACCTTGTTGAGGAATGCGGCGTTAACCGCCAGACCTTCTATTATCATTTTGATGATGTATATGATCTGCTTGAATGGGTTTTCGAGGAAGATGCAAACCGCGTTCTGCCCAGCGAGATAAAATACGAAGAGTGGCGTGAGAATGTTATTCTCTTCTTCAAGTATCTTGTCGACAACAAATCCTTTGTTCTTAATATTTATAATTCACAGAACCGCTCTTATCAGCTTCGCTACTTCAAGCGCAGACTCCACTACTGCATCCACGGATTTGCTGAGATTGTTGCCGCAGGCAAGAATGTTGCGTGGGCTGATATGGAATTCGTTTGCGAGTTCTATGCTCAGGCAGCAGTCGGCCTTATATCCCAGTGGCTTGACAATAATATGCAGCTGCCTCCCGAAATCACTGAAGAAAAGCTTCTCAGAATTATGGACGACAGCATTGAAAACCTGCTTGCCCGTTTTGAAAACAAGTGAAATATCCGATTTTACTGCATGTCCGCAATTATGCTTGCGGGCATGCTTTTTTATGTTGAAAGAATTATAAAATAAGGGTATAATTATTTAATTGGAGTGATTAACTTGAAAGAACAGAAAACCAATGTCATGCGTCTGCTTGAAAAGAGTAGGATTAATTATATACCCCATGAATATCCCCACGGCGATGAAGCTGTAGACGGGCTGACTGTTGCAAGCATTTGCGGACAGAAACCCGAGCAGGTATTCAAGACTCTGGTTGCTCGCGGCGCAAGCAAGACAATATATGTTTTCGTAATTCCCGTTGCACATGAGCTTGACCTCAAGAAAGCCGCAAAGGCGGCAGGAGAGAAGTCTGTTGCCATGATTCATGTCAGCGAGATTAACGCGCTTACGGGTTATATCCGCGGTGGATGCTCGCCCATAGGAATGAGAAAGCAGTACAAGACCTTTTATAATGAATCCGCCCTTGAGCAGGATACTGTTATGGTCAGCGCGGGTAAGATAGGTTATCAGGTTGAGCTAAGCCCCTCGGAGCTCATAAAAATTACCAGGGGAATTACGGCAGATTTGGTAGTTTAATATGGATTATATCAAGATTAAAGGCGCAAGAGCCAACAACCTCAAAAATATAAATATCGATATCCCCAGAGACAAGCTTGTTGTCATGACCGGACTTTCCGGCAGCGGCAAATCAAGCCTTGCCTTTGACACGATATATGCAGAGGGTCAGAGAAGATACGTTGAGAGTCTTTCCTCATATGCAAGAATGTTCCTCGGGCAGATGGATAAACCCGAGCTTGATCACATTGAGGGGCTTTCTCCCGCAATATCCATTGACCAGAAGACAAGCTCACGCAACCCACGCTCTACTGTTGGCACTGTTACTGAAATCTACGACTATATGCGACTTCTTTGGGCGCGTGTAGGCATACCGCACTGCCCGAAATGCGGCAAGGAGATTCAGCAGCAGACCATTGACCAGATTATAGATCAGCTTATGCTTTTGCCCGTGGGCACAAAGCTTCAAATTCTAGCGCCAGTAGTCCGCGCAAGAAAAGGCGAACACGTCAAAGTTTTTGAGGATGCAAGAAAATCGGGCTATGTCCGCGCAAGAGTCGACGGCAATCTCTATGACTTATCAGAGACAATTCCTCTTGATAAGAATAAAAAGCACACTATCGAGGTCATTGTTGACCGAATCGTCATTAAGGACGAAATTGTCCGCAGACTGACCGACTCTGTTGAAACTGCGGCATCTCTTGCAGGCGGCCTTGTGATTGCCGATATCGTCAGCGAGGGCAGGGAAATGATGTTCTCTCAAAACTATGCCTGCGAGGACTGCGGCATATCAATTGAAGAGCTTACGCCGCGTATGTTCTCTTTCAACACGCCTTACGGTGCATGTCCCAACTGCGACGGACTGGGCATGCAGTTACTTGTTGACCCCGACCTCATTGTTCCCGACGATGAACTCAGCATCGCCGAGGGCGGTATTGTAGCTTCTGGCTGGAAGAATGCCATGGGCGACTCAATATCGGGTATGTATTACAATGCCCTTGCAAAGAAATATAACTTCAAGCTGACGACTCCGATTAAGGACTTGCCTGCAGATATTAAAGATATTCTGTTTTACGGCTCCAAGGGCGAAAGACTTGACCTCAAGTACGACAGAGAGCATAAATCGGGCTCGTTCAGCGGTTCATTCAACAGACCTTTTGAGGGTATCTGTAAAAACCTTGAGCGCAGATACCACGAAACGCAGAGTCCCTCAATGCGTGCCGAGCTTGAAGAGTGCATGTCGGAAATCTGCTGCCCGAGCTGTAACGGATTAAGACTGAGAAAAGAAGCCCTCGCGGTAACTGTCGGCGGAAAAAACATTGCCGAGGTCTGCGATATGTCTATTTCCGAGGTAATAGAATTTATCGATGCGCTCGAGCTTAATGAACGTGAGCTTATAATTGCTGACAGAATTATTAAAGAGATACGTTCACGTCTTGGATTTCTCAAAAACGTCGGACTTCAGTATCTGACTCTTTCCCGAGGCGCGGCGACCCTGTCGGGTGGCGAGAGTCAGCGAATTCGCCTTGCAACCCAGATTGGTGCGGCGCTTATGGGAGTTCTGTATATCCTCGATGAGCCAAGCATAGGCCTGCACCAGAGAGATAACGAAAAGCTTATAAAGACTCTGAAAAATCTCAGAGATTTAGGCAATACACTGATTGTTGTCGAGCATGACGAGGACACAATACGTTCAGCCGACCATATAATTGACATCGGCCCGCGTGCAGGTGTTCACGGCGGCGAGATTGTCTGCGAGGGAACACTTGAAGATATCTGCGCCTGCGAGGAATCGCTGACTGGCCAGTATCTGACTGGAAAGAGAAAAATCGCAGTTCCCGCAAAGCGCAGAGTTCCCGAAAGAGGATATATGAGCGTTCACGGCGCAAGAGAGAATAATCTCAAGGGCATTGACGTGGATTTTCCCATCGGCGTCGTTACCTGCGTAACGGGTGTTTCGGGAAGCGGCAAATCTTCTCTTGTGAACGAAATCCTCTATAAAACGATTGCACAGCAGAAAAACAGAGCAAAAGTAAAACCGGGAAAATCCGACGGTGTTACGGGCCTTGAAAGCATTGATAAGGTAATAAACATCGACCAGAGCCCCATCGGACGCACACCGCGTTCAAATCCCGCAACCTATACGGGATTGTTTAACGATATCCGTGAGCTTTTTGCCTCGACCGAGGATGCAAAGCTCCGCGGCTACGATTCGGGAAGATTTTCCTTTAACGTAAAAGGCGGCAGATGCGAGGCATGTAAGGGCGACGGACTGCAGAAGGTCGAAATGCACTTCCTGCCCGATGTATATGTGCCCTGCGATGTCTGCGGCGGAAAGCGATATAACCGCGAAACTCTCGAGGTAAGATATAAGGGAAAGAACATCCATGAAGTCCTTGAAATGACGGTTGAAGAGGCATGCGAGTTCTTTGCAAACATCCCTAAAATCAGAAACAGACTTCAGACACTGTATGAAGTTGGCCTCGGTTATATAAAGCTCGGCCAGTCAAGCACAACTCTGTCGGGCGGTGAAGCTCAGCGCGTAAAGCTTGCAACAGAGCTTTCAAAGCGAAGCACGGGCTCAACTGTCTATGTTCTTGACGAACCCACAACGGGACTTCATATGTACGATGTGGATAAGCTCATTAAGATTATCCAGAAGCTTGCAGACGCAGGCAACACTGTGGTAATCATTGAGCACAACCTCGATGTAATAAAGGTCAGTGACTATATTATTGATCTCGGTCCCGACGGCGGTGACGGCGGCGGAACGCTTGTATTTGCAGGCACTCCCGAGGAATGTGCCGCATACGAAGAAAGCTATACGGGTCAGTTCCTTAAAAAGCTTCTTTAACGCAATTGAATAAAGCCTCATATTATGCAATGGGAGGCTTTATTATGCTTGTAAAATACATAGTTGTCATTGTGATACTGCTTATTTGTGCGTCTGTTTGCTGGCTCCTGCATGGAATTTTGTATTCTCCCGTAAAGCCAGGGGAGAACACAAAAATGAGTATAATACTTGAGGTTGACGGCGGGAGCCGCGACTTGGAGCATACCCTCAGAGGACTCAAATGGCTTCGTGATAACGGAACATTGAAGGCTGATATAATCCTGAGCCTTAATAATCCGGACGAAAATACAGAGCATATTGCAAGGACATTTTCAGAGGACTGTCACTATATTTCCCTAAGAAATTCGGAGAATAGATTTTAATGGAAGAATTTGCTCAGATAAACGGAATAATAAGCTCGGTTATCTATAGAAACGATGAAAACGGTTATGCCGTACTGCGCCTTGAGCAGGATAACGGTGAGATGACCACGGTTGTCGGATGCTTCCCGTATGCCGCACCCGGTGAAATGGTCATGGCTGAGGGCACGTGGATGACCCATGCACAGCACGGAAGACAGTTTAAGGCTGAGCATTCTTCAAGGCTTCTGCCCACATCAGCGGACAGCATCTACGAATATCTTGCAGGCGGCACAGTAAGGGGAGTCGGTCCTGCAACGGCGGCGCTTATTGTTGAGCGCTTTGGCGATAAATCCCTTGATATGCTGGAAATGCACCCCGAGAAAATCGCTGAGATTAAGGGAATAGGCGAGTCAAAGGCAAAGTCAATCTGCAAGAGCTTTAAGCGCCAGTCAGGTGTCAGAAGACTTATGGAGTTTCTGTGCTCATATAAAATCCAACCTGTTTTTGCCCTCAGACTTTATAAGTTCTATGGTGACTCAGCCCTTGAAGTTGTAAATGAAAACCCTTATATTCTCGCATCAAGTCATATCGGTGCAAGCTTTGCCGAGGCTGATGCTCTTGCCCTCGATTTAGGCGTTGAGGGCGACAGCCTTAACCGAGTTGCCGCGGCGGTAACATTCGAACTTCTGCACAATTCGGGCAACGGACACTGCTTCATTCCCAGAAACAAGCTGGTAATGGCTACGGCTGAGCTTATTAACGTTCAGCCCGACACCGTTGAAGAAGCTATTGAAACCCTGCGCGAAAACTGCGAGATAATCTGCGACGAGGTCGCAGGCCTTGAAGCGTGCTATCTTACCGAGCTTTACGATGCGGAAACATACACCGCAAAACGCATAAAGGCAATGAGTGCAACAAAAATGCCCGAGGACATTAACATAGAGAGCCTTATTGAAAGAGCGGAGAAAGCCGCAGGCATTATATATGCACCCATGCAGAAGAAAACGCTTGAGCTTGCTCTCCATAATCAGATGATTGTTATAACAGGCGGCCCGGGCACAGGCAAGACCACCATTGTCAAAGCAATACTTCAGATGTTTGACGAGATAGGTCTTGATACCTGCCTTGCCGCACCTACGGGAAGAGCGGCAAAGCGCATGACAGAGCTTACAGGCAGGGAGGCATCTACCGTACACCGCCTGCTTGAGGCAAAATTATCTGAGGACGGCGAAAGTGTAGTATTCGGCAAGGATGCCGATGACCCGCTGAACTGCGATGCCCTCATTCTCGATGAGTGCTCAATGGTGGATATTACGCTTATGAAATCACTTCTCCGTGCAATGCGCCTTGAGTGCAGACTTGTGCTCGTGGGAGATGCGGATCAGCTTCCGTCCGTTGGACCGGGCAACGTCTTTTCGGATATTATCAGAAGTGAGATTGTGCCCACCGTGCGCCTTACCGAAATATTCCGTCAGAACGGCGACAGCGCAATCGTCCGCAACGCCCATATGATTAATAAGGGAGAACATCCCGGCTTTGACGCAAATACCGGCGATTTCTTCCGTCTTAAACGTATGCAGGGAGGAACGACGGTTGAAACAATCGTTGAGCTGTGCGCACACAGACTTCCCGACAATATGAACATTCCCTCAAGCCAGATTCAGGTTCTTTCGCCGACGAGAAAAGGCGAAACGGGCACTGTATATCTCAACAAAATGCTTCAGGCGGCGCTTAATCCCCATGCTGACGATAAAAAGGAAAAGCTTTTCGGCGAAACCGTATTCCGCGAAGGGGATAGGGTGATGCAGATAAGAAATAACTACGATATTGTATGGAAAACGGTAAACGGACAGGCAGGTCTGGGTATTTTCAACGGCGATATCGGAATTATAGTTTCCATTGATCCTGCAACCGAAACTCTGAACATTGATTTCGATGACAGAATTGCTGTTTACGGCTTTGATATGCTGAACGAAATTGAACACGCATGGGCGATGACCGTTCATAAGTCACAGGGCAGTGAATACCGCGCAGTTATCCTTGCCCTTAACGCAAGCTCGCAGATGCTCCTGACCCGCGGAGTGCTTTATACCGCGGTAACAAGGGCAAAGGAGCTGCTTATTATGGTTGGCGACGACGCTATCGCGCACAAAATGATTGACAACCATAAGCAGTCAAGACGCTACAGCGCACTGAGAATAAGACTTAACGAAGAATGAGTAGAATATTTGATTACATACTTGACCTTATATATCCGCGCAAATGCGTGTTCTGCGGAAAGGTTTTGAAAAAGAGCGATATATGTAACGAATGCCTTGAAAAGCTTCCATATACGAAGGGCGATGAGGTATGGCAGAAGCTGAGCTTTATCCCGAAATGTGTGTCACCGCTGTTTTATGAGGATACGGTGCGTGAGTCATTCCTGCGCTATAAATTCATGGGGATTCAGTCATATTCGGTGCGTTACGGGGCATTAATAGCTGAATGTATCGAAAATAACCTTGATTGTAGTGGCATAGATGTGATATCATGTGTTCCGCTGAGTAGTAAGCGTCTGCGCAAGCGCGGCTATAATCAGGCAGAACTGCTTGCAAAGGAAATATCCAAAGCTCTGAGTATTCCTTATATGCCGCTTCTGAAGAAAACAAAGGATAATCCAGCTCAGTCAGGCACCAAAAACGCGAAAGAGCGATTGAGCAATGTCGTGGGTGTGTATTCGGTTCAGAGCAAAGTGAGCATTGAAGGCAAAGCCGTTCTGCTTGTTGACGATATTGTCACCACGGGCGCAACACTATCAGAGTGCGCAAGAATGCTTCGCATGGCAGGAGCCGAGCGCGTTTATGCCGCGACCCTGGCAAGACAAAGAGATTGAATTATTGCATTTAAGGCTAGAATTAACATAGCATTCGTCGCCGCAGTGCGGCAGATTGGAGAATAACATGGTAATATTCGAAAGAGATATAGCTGTCGATATGGGTACATCCACAACACTTGTCAGCATTCAGGGCAGAGGTGTTGTTCAGCGCGAGCCCACCGTTGTCGCTGTTGACAAGTTTTCGGGCAAGCTTCTGAAAATAGGCGAGGAGGCAAACAAGACTCTTGGCCGTACTCCCGCCAACGTCGTTTCCATACATCCCATTAATGCAGGCGTAATTTCCGACTATGACATGGCGGCACTCATGCTCCGTGAGCTTATCGGACGCATTACCTCGTTCAGCCTCTTTAAGCCCAGACTTCTTGTTTGTGTTCCCAGCAGTATTACAGGCGTTGAAGAGCGAGCAATGATTGATGCGGCAATCGAAGCAGGTGCAAGAAAGGTTTATCTCGTTGAAACTGCAGTTGCAACTGCAATCGGTGCAGGTGCAGATATCAGACACGCCGACGGACACATGGTCATTGACATCGGCGGCGGCACAACCGAGGTTGCAGTCGTTTCAATGGGCGGCGTTGTTGAATGTGAGTCCATCAAGGTTGCAGGTTCAAGCTTTGATGAGGCAATAATCAGATACGTTAAGAAGAAATATAATCTTCTCATCGGCCAGAAAACCGCAGAGGAGCTTAAGATTAACATCGGTGGCGTTATGCCGAGACTTGATGTTGATGCACAGGAAGTCAAGGGCCGATGCCTGCTGACAGGTCTGCCCAAGTCTGCTGTGATTACATCTGCAGAGGTCGTTGAGGCACTCAAGGAGCCCACACAGCTGATTCTTGAGAATGTACATGCAGTTTTAGAAAGAACACCTCCCGAGCTTACAGGCGACCTTGGAAGCAACGGAATTATTCTCTCGGGCGGCGGTGCTCTTATTTACGGCATGGATGATCTTATTGAAAAGAGCACGGGCATTCCCGTAATTAAGCTTGATGACCCCACATCCTGTGCGGCTCACGGCGCATCAAAAATGCTTTCAAAGCTTGATAATATGGAAGAAGGCATGATGAACTTCCTCCGCAAGCGCCAGATGAGAAGCTGATAAAACAATAAAAAGCCCCGTTCTTACGAACGGGGCTTTAACTTTTATATATCAGATTTTCTTGTTAATCCACTTGAGAATGTCAGTGTAGACTTCTGCGTTGTTTGCTTCGTTGAGCATTTCATGACGTCCGTCAATGTAGAGTCTGATATCAACGTCCTTCATGCCTGCCTTCTTGAAGTTCTTGTATGCCTTCATAACGCCTTTGCCGCATTCACCGACGGGATCCTTGGTACCGGACATGAAGTATACGGGAGTATCCTTCTTCATATCGGAGAGATTGCTCTGCTTGGTGATGAACTTAACGCCTTCCATCATGTCGCAGAAGAGGGCGGTGGTGGGGATAAAGCCGCAGAGGGGATCTGCAATGTACTTATCAACAACATCTTCACGGCTTGTGAGCCAGTCATAGTCGGTTCTGGGATTTTCGTAAATCTTGTTATAGCTTCCGAATGCAAGTGTGTTAAGAAGCTTGCTGTGGCAGTGACCGCCGCGGAATGCCTTTACGATATTGCCAACAGTGTTGCCGCCTGCAACGAGAACCTTGCCCTGGTTGCCGGTGCCGCTGATTATTGCAGCATCGAAGCCACTGGGATAACGGATAAGGTGGCTGCGTGCAATAAAGCTGCCCATGCTGTGGCCGAAGATAATCTGGGGAATGCCGGGGTACTTTTCTTTCATTGCAAGACGCAGAATTTCAACATCGTCAACCATGTACCACCAGCCGTCTTCCTTTGCGGTAAAGCCCATGTCGTCTTCATTGGTAAAGCTCTTGCCGTGACCGATGTGGTCATCGCCGTAGACGATAAAACCGTTTTCTGCGAGGAAACTCATAAAATCGTCATAGCGCTCAATGTATTCGGCAATGCCGTGAACTATCTGAACCATTCCGCGGGGCTCACAGTCGGGCATGCAGATGCGTGCATGGATGTTGTTTTCACCCGTGGTGGAATCAAAATAAAAATCTCTGAAACTAGGCATGGTAATTTTCCTCCTAATATGTTATTATAATGTTTAACTTATAGTAATTTTATCGCGAAAAATACCATTCGTCAACAAAAAACTGGAGGATTTGACATGAACGGCTATGTAATCGCCCTTGACCAGGGCACAACAAGCTCTAGAGCAATTATTTTTGACAAAACCGGTGCACCTGTTAATGTTGCGCAGTATCCTTTCCAGCAGATATATCCCAAGCCCGGCTGGGTTGAGCATGATCCCATGACTATTCTCGATACCCAGTTCCGTTCGCTGAGCGAAGCTTTCAACAAGAGTGGGCTTACCGCAGGCGATATTGCAGGTATCGGCATTACCAATCAGCGTGAAACTACTATCGTATGGGATAAGGCAACAGGCGAGCCCGTATACAATGCAATAGTGTGGCAGTGCAGAAGAACCGCACCCATATGCGATGAGCTGACCGCCGCAGGTCTTGCATCCTATGTACGCGATAAGACAGGTCTGCTTATTGACGCATATTTCTCAGGCACAAAGATTAAGTGGATTCTCGATAATGTGGAAGGCGCAAGGGAAAGAGCCGAGCGCGGCGAGCTTCTTTTAGGCACTGTTGACTGCTGGCTTATCTGGAATCTCACCGGCGGAAAGGCACATGTTTCCGACTATTCCAACTGTTCGCGTACAATGCTCTTTGATATTGATGAGCTTAAGTGGGATGAAAACCTCTGCAAGCATCTCGGCATCCCAATGTCCATGCTTCCCACACCCGTTCCCTCATCTATGATTTACGGCACTGTTGCGGAAAATATTCCCGGACTTGAAGCTCTTGCAGGTGTTCCCGTATGCGGCAGTGCAGGCGACCAGGCCGCGGCACTTATCGGTCAAGGCTGCATTAATCCCGGACAGGCAAAGAACACATATGGCACAGGCTGTTTCACCCTTATGAATACAGGCAGTCAGTCAGTCCGCAGTGCAAGCGGTCTTGTAACCAGCGTTGCATGGTCACTCAACGGCGAAACAACCTATGCCCTTGAGGGAAGTGTATTTAATGCAGGAAGCTCCATTCAGTGGCTGAGAGATGAGCTTAAGCTCATTAACTCCGCATCCGAGTGCGAAGCTATTGCAACAAGCGTTCCCGATAACGGCGGCGTTTATCTTGTCTCTGCATTTACAGGCCTGGGTGCACCCAGATGGGATATGTACGCCCGCGGTGCTATCGTCGGTATTACCCGCGGCAGTACCAAGGCTCATATTGTAAGAGCAACGCTTGAGGGTATTGCATATCAGGTCAAGGATCTGCTTGATGCAATGGAAGCCGATGCACAGAGCGAGCTTTCCGTTCTGCGAGTTGACGGCGGTGCTTCCGTAAATAACTTCCTTATGCAGTTCCAGTCCGATATACTTCAGAAGCCCATTGACAGACCCAAGATGGTTGAAACCACCGCATTCGGCGCGGCATTCCTTGCAGGTCTTGCAACAGGCGTATGGAGCGATGTAAGCGATATTACAAAAATCCGTGAGTCCGACAGAATCTTTGAGCCCGAAATGGCAAAGGAAGATGCGGATAAGCTTCATGCTACATGGCTGCGTGCAGTTGAGCGTGCAGGCAAGTGGGATGTATAAAAAACATATTTGGAGGAAATAACTTGCGTTTATTCAGCCCTGCAAACATACTTCTGCCTAAGAATACTGATATGACCGCGTGGAGCGTTGTGGCATGCGACCAGTTTACGTCTGAGCCCGAATACTGGGAGTCTGTATATAAAACTGTCGGGGATAAGCCCTCAACCTTGCGTATGATACTTCCCGAGGCAGAGCTTTCTTATAAAGACCCCGAAACTGAGCGCGAAAAGATATACTCCACTATGGAAAAGTATCTCAGCGGAGGAGTTTTTAACGAATATAAGGATAGCTACATATATGTTGAGCGCAGGCTCAATTCGGGAATAATTCGAAGCGGCATCGTGGGCATGATAGACCTTGAAGCCTATGACTGGCATGAAGACTCCGTTACCCCCATACGCGCAACCGAGCATACAGTCGAGGACAGACTGCCGCCCAGGGTTAAGGTGCGCGAAATGGCGAGCATCGAAATGCCGCACATAATGATGTTTGTCGATGACCCCGAAAACATGGTTCTCAATTCAGCCGAAAAGGGGAGTAAGCTCTATGATTTCGAGCTTATGCAAAACGGCGGACACATCAGCGGCTGGCTTGTTGCGGATAACGGAAAGGTTGATGCGGCGATTTCAAAGCTGTGCGGCGAAGAAGAGCTTATTAAGAAATACGGCACCGCTGAAAAGCCCATAATTTTTGCCGTGGGTGACGGAAACCACAGCATAGCCGCGGCTAAAAAACTATGGAACAGCGTAAAAGCACATCTTCCCGAAGAAGAGTGGGAAAGCTGCCCCGCAAGATATGCGCTTACCGAGCTTGTCAACATTCACGATGAATCCATAGCTTTTGAGCCCATTCACAGAGCGCTTTTCGATACCGATAATTCGCAGTTTATTGAAGCGGCAAAGGCAATGTTTAAGGAATATTCCGGCGCTGGCAGAGAGGTCTGTTTCATGTCCGGCGGTGAAAAAGAAGTTTTGAACATCGGCAAGCTTACAATCGGTCAGCTTATTGATAAATGCGATGAGCTTTGCAACGCTTATATTGCAGAGCACGGCGGATATATTGACTATATCCACGGCGATGGCGAGTGTATATCAATGGCATCAGCCGTAAATTGCGCGGGAATTCTGCTCCCGACAATGGAAAAGTCAGAGCTTTTCACTTCTGTTCTTGAAAGCGGGCCGTTCCCGAAGAAAAGCTTTTCAATCGGTCACGGACCGGATAAGAGATACTATCTCGAATGCAGGGCAATTAAGACTTGTCATGTTGAGTAAACTATGGTAAAATAATTGCCGTTAATTTTGTAATAAACTTTAAGGAGCTGTAATAGAGATGTCAGGACATTCCAAATGGCACAATATACAGAAAACCAAAGGCGCAGCAGACGCAAAGCGCGCTCAGGCTTTCACAAAGATTGCCCGTGAAATGATAGTTGCTGTCAAGGAAGGCGGCAGTGGCGACCCCAACAATAACTCCCGCCTGGCGGCAGTTATCACCAAGGCAAAGGCCGCAAATATGCCTAATGACAACATTAAGCGTACTATCGATAAGGCACTGGGTGCAGGTAATACCGATAACTACGAAAAGATTGTCTATGAAGGCTACGGTCCCTCAGGCGTTGCAGTCATTGTCGAAACCATGACCGATAACCGCAACCGTACCGCAGGCGAAATCAGACACTACTTTGATAAGTACGGCGGAAACATGGGCGCCGCAAACTGCGTATCCTGGTCCTTCGATAAGAAGGGTGTTATCGTTATTGATAACGAGGACGAAGAGCTTGACGAAGATACCGTCATGATGGAAGTGCTCGATGCCGGCGCAGACGATTTTGAGCCCGACGGCGAAACCTTCGTTGTATACACCAAGCCCGACGATGTTGCACCTGTTGCTGATAAGATTTCTGCTGCAGGCTACAAGCTTCTCTCCGCACAGGTTGAGATGCTGCCCCAGAACGGCTACATCACACTCACCAATGAGGACGATATCAAAAACATGCAGAAGATGCTCGATATGTTCGAGGATAACGACGATGTTCAGAACGTCTGGCACAACTGGGAAGAGTAATAAGGATAATAAAAGACCTCATTCCGCATGGAATGAGGTTTTTTTATATATAATTTACCAGGTGACACTGCCGCCCATTTCCAGGGGAACGATGCAGATGTAGGTTCTGCCGATGCTGAGGTTGAGGGGAGTGCCATCCTTCAGCGTGTAGTGGAAGGTGTCGCCTGTGCCGTCGCGGGTCCATTTTATTCCTACGTACTTACCGCCGGTTGCGAAATAGCCGTAGCCCTCGCCGGTGAGGTCCATATCCTTATAGCCCTTTGAGTTGAGAACTTTATAGTCGGCATTAAGTATGATGATGTTGTCAATGCCGATTTCCGTGTCGTCAGTGCGGTCTCTGTATTCCTTGCCGTCGACATAGGGGATGTAGTAATTTTTATCTTTGTCGTATTTAAACTCAGTGTTTGTCGGGCTTGCGTAAACTACCTTGATATCGTCAGATTCTTTTGTGCACTGTTTTACGGCATCTTTGTCGAAGGACAGACCGTAAGTTGCGTCAAAATCATCCTCGTGTTCCATTCTGTTGTGTTCTTTTGCATATTCAGCAAGCTTTGTGCCGTGAATAAGTGCTCTGTGCTCAATGGCTGTATTGCCGTCTTCTCTGAAGAAGCCGGGAGCATCACCGAGCTTGAGCTGGTCAATATCGTCATAACCGATTTTTTCCATGTATTTATATCCGAGCTTGTATGCGCCCCAGTGTACGTAAATGCCGTCATATGCCTGTGCGAGGCTTACGTAATAATGTCTGCAGCTTCGAACGTGACCGATATCGAAACCGTCAACGTCATTGAAGATTGCCATCATTCGGGTTATGTTTGATTCAACCAGAACTTCGTAAATAATGGAAGCATTTGAAAGTCCGATTGAGGGGCGTGCAGGTGCCAGATTGTTTATCATTACACAGTACGGGCGATTCATGCTGATATCCTCGTCAACTTTTTCGCCTGTAAGGGGATTAATCAGTTTATCCTTAACAGCTTCAGTAACCTCAGGAGTGGGTGCCGGTTCAGGCGCTTTTTTGTTGCCTTTATCTCCAGAGGCAACGCCTATAACAATGCATGCCAAAGCAGCAAATGCTACGATTAATGAAATTAGCTTTTTTCTGTCCAATTTTATCAGCCTCACAATCTGTGAAAAATCACACAAACATTCTACTACTTTCATATACTATTGTCAAATTCGTATTATTGTGCTAATATTTCATTCGGAGATGATAAAATGAGTTCCTATGAACAGATTAAATCTGAAGCAAATAAAGCAATAACCGAGCTTTTTGAAAAGTCAAAGCTCAAAGCAGGAGACCTTATTGTAATCGGTTGTTCTTCAAGCGAAATTCTCGGTGAAAACATCGGCAAAGGCTCTTCGCCCGATGCCGCAAAGGCTGTTCTTGACGGAATTCTGCCCTTCGTTAAAGAAAAGGGACTTTTCCTTGCCGCGCAGTGCTGCGAGCATCTGAACAGAGCCCTTGTTCTTGAAAGAGAAGCGGCGGAGAAGTTCGGCTATGATGAGGTCTGTGTACGTCCCATGCCTAAAGCGGGCGGCTCATTCGCGACTGCGGTTTATGATAGCTTGTCTGATCCCGTTATGGTTGAACACATCAGAGCAAAAGCGGGACTTGACATCGGATGCACCCTTATCGGAATGCACCTCAAGGATGTCGCCGTGCCCCTTAGACTTTCGATTAAGCAGATTGGCGAAGCGCATCTTAATGCCGCATATACTCGGCCCAAGCTTATAGGCGGCGAAAGAGCACATTACCCCGAAAAAATTAGATGAAAAACAAAATGAGAAGGTCAAAAGACCTTCTCATCTTACTTTTATTCCGCTGTTTCTAAGGGCATCTTGGAGCTTATGAAGATTTGTTTCGCTCATTTGGGTAAGGGGAAGTCGCGGGTTTCCAACATCGTAGCCGGCCATATTCATAGCGGTTTTTATCGGCATCGGGTTTGTTTCAACAAACAGAGTTGTGAACAACTCGTTATACCTTGTGAAAATTTCGGATGCTTCATTAAATTTCCCAATAAGACATAGATTGCATATTTTTGAAACAATTCCCGGCAGTATATTTGAGGCAACCGATATAACGCCCTTTGCCCCTAGCGCCATCATGGGAACTGTGTTATCGTCGTTTCCGCTCCAGATGAATAAATCATCGCCACATATTGCACGCGTTGTCGCAATCAGACTGAAATCGCCCGATGCTTCTTTAATTCCGTTGATATTCGGATGTTTTGAAAGCTCTTTGTAGGTTTCGGCTTTAATGCCGATTGCCGTTCTGCTCGGTACGTTATATAAAATCATCGGTATATCAACTCTGTCCGCAACATATGTAAAGTGCTCTACAAGCCCTTTCTGGCTTGTTTTATTATAATACGGAGTTACCATTAAAACGCCGTCGGCACCATAGTGCCTGGCGTTTTTTGCATTTTTGAGCGCCTTTTCCGTGTTATTACTGCCGATGCCTGCAATGATTTTCATTCTGCCGTCGTTATATTTGCAGGTAAAATCAATGAGTTCTTCCTGCTCGTACTGAGTCATTGTCGCGTTTTCACCCGTGGTTCCGCATACAACCAGCGCTTCTGTGTTGTTATCGTACTGGAATTCTATAAGCTCTTTCATCTTATCGTAGTCAATGCCATTTTCGGCGAAGGGAGTAATTATGGCGGTGCAGGAGCCTTTGAATATCGGTGTTTTGAACATAGTAAGCCTCCTTATTGCGTTATATTCTAAATTCTATTACCTTTATGAGAACAATATGACACCGCCTTGTTGCTTGAAATTATAAATACAGAGTATTATAATAAGTGTTATGTAAATTAAAATGAGGTAACTGTATGCCGAATATTTTGAAGAAAATATTTATATGGATACTTTCAGCTGCAATGGCCATGCCTCTGTTTATGCAGTGCGCATCCGCGCAAAAATCGGAACTGAGCCTGCCTTATCTTGAACTTCCCGTAACCGTGCAGACAATTACCGTGGGGCTCAGGTCGGGAAGCTCACCTCTGTATGAAACTAAATTCGTAAACAGGGTGGGAAGCGGTTACAGCTTCGGTTATTATGATATAACCAGAACCTTCAAGGGCTTTGGTTATACAGGCGCAAAGGCAATATCCCTGCGCGGTGACCTTGGATTTTATCTTGACGAGAAAACCTATATCGGCTCGTGGCATATCCTGCTTGACTACAGTTATTCCGACTTTGAAAACGCTAAAAATGCGGCATCATCACTTGGCGGTTTTCCCGCCTATATTTCCGGCCAGTACCGTGTGCTTATCGGCGCTTACAACGATAAAGATAGTGCGGAGAAAGCAATTGCAGAGCTTGGGCACAAAGCAAAAGCATACTGCGGAAGCGATTCTGCAATTCTGGTTGCCGAGTCGGGAACGGCAAACTTCATATTTATGTATGATAATCCCGGTGGGCATAAGCTTGCCGTTAAACCCAATGCTGACGGAAATACCGCAGAAACATGGTATTCGGGCTATTATTACTACGGTAGTTTTGAATGCGAGCGAAGCGGAAGCGGCATAAAGACAATAAACTACGTTGACCTTGAAAGCTACGTAAGGGGAGTTTTGCCGTACGAGATGAACGGCGAGTGGCCGCTCGAAGCTTTGAAAGCGCAGGCTGTCTGCGCCAGAACATACGTAATTAACAGCCTCAATTCCTATGCGCATAACGGATTTGATGTCCGCTCAGATACATACAGTCAGGTCTATCGCGGCATGAATGAGAGCAACGGTACCACCGATAAAGCCGCGTCATCCACCTCGGGCGAATTCGCCAGATATAAAGGCGAAATCTGCAAGGTCTATTATATGTCCTCAGACGGCGGCATGACGGAAACGGGAGAGAATACCTTTAAACAGCGCAGAAACTATCTCAGTGCAGTCGAAGACCCCTATGAAAGCGAAGTTGAGCACTACAACGAAAACTGGGATGTGAAATACACCCCACTGGAATTGCAGTATATCTTGAACAGAAACGGCTATGAAATGGCAGAAATCGCAGACATTGCCGCCACTAAATCCGAGGCAGGCAATGTTATCGGACTCACGTTTACGGATGTAAACGGCAAGCAGGCAAAAGTCTATAATGTTGACTGCTATAAAGTGTTAAACCTCAACAGCATTAACTATGAAGTGAGCCAGCAGACTATTCAGGTCGCAGCTCCTACCCCGACCGGAGCAGCGGCCACTACCGCACCCAGTGCTAAACCTACCACAGTACCTCAGCTTTATTTTGACTTTTACGGTCACGGCTGGGGGCATAACTGCGGTATGAGTCAGTGGGGCTCGTATGCCATGGCGGACAGCCACGATATGAGCTACAAAGAGATTATAAAATATTACTTTAGCGGAGCATATGTTAAATGAAAAAATCGGATTTCAATTTTGACCTGCCTGAGGAGCTCATTGCGCAGACACCCTTGGAAAAGCGCGATAATTCCAGACTCCTGCACCTCGGCAAGCTCAGCGGAGAAGTTGAGCACGGTCACTTTTACGATATTAAAAAGTATTTGAGAGCAGGGGACTGCCTTGTTCTGAATGACTCCAGAGTTCTTCCCGCAAGACTTATCGGAGCCCGTCCGACGGGCGGCAGTGTTGAGCTTGTTCTGCTCAAGGATGTCGGCGACGGCTGCTGGGAATGCCTCAGTCGTCCCGGCAGAAAGACAAAGCCCGGACAGGAGATTATATTCGGCGACGGAGAGCTGACCGCAACTGTTCAGAGCGTTGTCGAAGGCGGCAACAGAATTGTGAAATTCAACTATAAGGGCATTTTCATTGAAGTCCTTGAGCGACTGGGCAAAATGCCGCTTCCGCCGTATATTAAGGAAGAGCTTCAGGATTCCGAACGCTATCAGACTGTATACTCACGCGAGGTGGGAAGTGCGGCGGCACCTACCGCGGGGCTGCATTTTACCAAAGAGCTTCTAAATGAAATTATAGATATGGGCGTCAAGGTCTGCTACGTAACTTTGCACGTTGGTCTCGGAACTTTCCGCCCGGTCAAAGAGGATGAAATCGAAAACCATGATATGCACTCTGAGTTCTGCATGGTGCCCGAGGAAACCTCGCGCATCGTGACAGAAACAAAAAAAGCAGGGGGCAGGGTGGTTGCTGTCGGTACAACCTCATGCAGAACCCTCGAAAGCTTCGCAAATGTTGACGGAACGCTTCCCGCAACCTCGGGCTGGACAAATATCTTCATCTATCCCGGCTATGATTTTAAGTGTATTGATGCGCTGATTACAAACTTCCATCTGCCGGAAAGCACGCTGATAATGCTTGTATCCGCACTTGCCGGAAGAGAAAATGTGCTGAATGCGTATAGAATCGCCGTTGAAGAAAGATACCGTTTCTTCTCCTTCGGCGATGCAATGATGATTGAGTAAAGTGGTGATTGAATGTATAAATTACTGAAAGAAGAAGGGCACGCACGCCGCGGCGAGTTTGAAACTCCCCACGGAACTGTTCAGACTCCCGTTTTTATGAACGTGGGTACGCTTGGCGCAATTAAAGGCGCGCTGTCTGCGGCTGACCTTAAGAATATCGGCTGTCAGGTCGAGCTTTCCAATACCTATCATCTGCACATTCGCCCGGGCGACGAGCTGATAAAAGAAATGGGCGGACTCCATAAGTTTATGACCTGGGACGGTCCTATACTTACAGACTCCGGCGGATTTCAGATTTTTTCCCTTGCAACACTGAGAAAAATTTCCGAAGAGGGAGTCAAATTCAACTCCCATGTTGACGGCAGACATATTTTCATGGGTCCCGAGGAAAGCATGAGAATTCAGGCAAATCTGGGCTCGGATATTGCTATGGCCTTTGATGAATGCGTGAAGATACCGTCGCCCAAGGACTATGTTGAAAAATCCTGCGACAGAACTTACCGCTGGCTTGAGCGATGCAAGAATGCTCTTGCTGAATATAACTCCATGGACGATGCTGTAAATCCCGGTCAGATGCTTTTCGGAATTAATCAGGGTGCAACATTTAAAGACCTGAGAATTGAGCATATGAAAAAGATTGCCGACCTTGACCTGCCGGGTTACGCAATAGGCGGTCTTGCTGTTGGCGAATCGCATCAGGAAATGTACGATACCATTGAAGCGGTAGAGGAGTATATGCCCAAGCTAAAGCCCCGTTACCTTATGGGTGTCGGTACTCCCGGAAACATCATCGAGGGGGTTGCACGCGGTGTTGACTTCTTTGACTGCGTCATGCCCGCGCGAAACGGACGCCACGGACATCTCTTTACATGGAACGGAATTATAAACATTAAAAACGAAAAATATGCACGCGACGATAAGCCCATTGACCCCATGTGCGACTGTCCCGTGTGCCGCCGATATAACAGGGCATATATCCGACATCTGTTTAAGGCGGAAGAAATGCTGGCCATGCGTTTTGCGGTTATTCATAACCTTTATTTCTATAATAAGCTTGCGGAAAATATCAGAGAGTCTCTTGATAAGGGCGAATTCACCGAATTCCGCGGCAAGTATTCAAAATTGCTTGATACAAGAATTTAAAAGTACTTGAAATCCTAAAGCAATATATGTATAATCAAATTTGCTAATAAAAATTAAATTTAAGGAGATATACAATGCCAGATTCCAATACCTCTATGCTTATTATTCTTGTTGTTTTCTTCGTTCTCATGTGGCTGTTAATGGTCAGACCCGAGAAGAAAAAGCAGCAGAAAGTTGAAGAAATGCGCAAGGCACTTTCCGTCGGCGACGAAGTTTACACCATCGGCGGCGTAATCGGTAAGGTCGTTCAGGTAACTGAGGAAACCGTTACCATCGAGACCGGCGAAGACAGAGTTCGCATCCAGTTCAAGAAGAGCGCTATCGCAAGCAATGTTAAGGCAGAAGCCGCAGAAGCAGCCGGAAAGAAATAATTAAGAGAATATTTTTCCTCCCGAATAATAAGATGTACAAACCATCAATTTATTCGGGGGGAATTTTTATGCCTAAAAAAAGAAGAAAAGCAAAAACACGAAAGTTCAGCGACAGGCTGATAACAGGAGTTGCTTCGGGCTTTTTGTCGGCGGCTGTAATGCTGGCGATTTTTTCGTTTACAATTTATAAGGGACTGCTGGATCTGGATGCCTCAGACTGGATAGTTATTGCCGTGAATGTTATAAGCTCCTTCCTGTGCGGTTACACGGTTGCAAAGAAAGGGGAGGGGAACATAATAAAATGCGGTCTTCTGCCGGGCATAATTTTCGG
>JAZLFI010000007.1:0-24258 GCA_045615725.1 Oscillospiraceae bacterium | reverse complement strand
GTTGCTGCCGGGCTTATCTGCCGCCCATACGGATTCCTCGCACTCAAGATGATAGCCGACAGTGTCGGGTTTCATTGAATACTCCATGCCGTCGAACACATGGAACTCATACTCGGGTCCGATAATCATTTCGTCGGCAATTCCGAGTTCCTTCATGTATGCAATGGAGCGCTTTGCAACATTGCGGGGATACTGTGCAAAGGGTCTGTTTTCGGGGTGCTCGATGACCATAACGTCGCCAATCATGGTGAGGGTAGGTGCATCGACAAAGGGGTCAACGATTGCGGTGGAGATATCGGGAATGAATACCATATCGCTCTTTTCAACCATGGCGTAGCCGTAGTTGGAGCCGTCAAATCCGATACCGCTTACAAGTGTATCTTCGTCAAATCTCTCTGCGGGGATGGTGAGATGTCTCCATCTGCCGTGGAGATCGGTCATTTTGAAATCAACGAACTTTATACCGTTTTCTTTAATAAAGCTCTGAACGTCCTGTGCTGTTTTAAACAAGGTGGATACCCCCTAATATTTTTTACCGTAAAATTATAGCAAGTATATGGGCAAAATGCAACTGTTTTTCCGAGAAAGACACAACATATTGTAAAATGTTGTTTTCCCTTAAATTTCGTATATAAACCCATAAATCGCTATATACTTGTTTTTTTCTTATAATCACAGTATAATAAGGAGTAATTTTATTTTTTATTCGAATTTGAACAGGATATTAAGCAATGCATAAACCGAAAATCATCCAAGAATTATCTGAATATTCTTTTCTTTTCAGCGAGCTTGTCAAACGTGATTTCAAGCAGAAATACAAGCGCACTGTACTGGGCATGCTCTGGAGCGTTCTCTCTCCGCTGCTCACCTGGCTCGTCATGAAAATTATCTTTACCGGTTTCTTCGGCAGAACCATTCCGCACTATTCAACTTATCTGTTCAGCGGAAACCTCATCCTCAACTATTATAAAGAGGCTACCAAGGGCGGCATGAGCAGCCTTATGAATAACTCGAGAATATTTACTAAGATTAACGTTCCGAAATATATGTTCCTACTCAGTAAAAACGTTTCATCTGTAGTAAACCTCGGGCTTAGTCTTTGCATCTACTTCATATTCTGCGCATTTGACGGCATACATTTCAGCCTGCGTGTTGTTGCCCTGCTGTATCCCATTTTATGTCTGCTGATTATGTGCATTGGCGTCGGTCTTATTCTCTCCGCTCTGTACGTATTCTTCAGAGACATCAAGTATCTGTATGACGTTTTTCTTACCATGCTGACCTATCTCTCCGCAATTTTCTACAAGGTTGACCAGTTCGGGCCCATGGCAAAGCTGTTCTTCCTCAACCCAGTCTACTGCAACATATATTACTTCCGCACTGTTATGATTGACGGGGTTATCCCCTCATTGGAGCTTCACTGTCTGTGCGCTTTCTATGCGCTGTTCTTCCTGCTTATCGGTTGTCTGATATACAAGAAAAACAACCACCGTTTCTTATACTACGTCTGACGGAGGCTGAGTATGGCAATTATTGAAGCAAATCACGTATCCATTCGTTACATAATCGGTGACCTTAAGAACATCGGGTTAAAAGAATATGTAATTAAGCACATTAACGGCACGTATCAGGAAACCCATTTCTTAGCCAACCATGATATCAGCTTTTCCCTTGAAAAGGGCGATATGCTCGGAATTGTCGGCACAAACGGTGCAGGTAAATCCACGCTGCTGAAAGCCGTATCCGGCATAATGCTCCCCTCTGAGGGAGAAATCAAGGTTGAGGGCTCTATTGCCGCTCTGCTTGAATTGAGCTCGGGTTTTGACGGCGACCTGACCGTACGCGAAAACACATATCTTCGCGGTGCTCTCTTAGGCTACACCCGCAAATTCATGGAAAGCATGTATGACAGTATTATTGATTTTGCAGAGCTGCAGGATTTTCAGGACCGACCTTTCAAGCAGCTCTCATCGGGCATGAAATCCCGACTTGCATTTTCAATCGCCTGTCTGGTAAACCCCGACATAATTATTCTTGACGAAGTTTTATCCGTCGGTGACGGTTCATTCCGCCGTAAAAGCGGAGATAAAATGAGAGAAATTCTGGCTCAGGGTGTTACGGGTATACTCGTATCCCATTCCATTGAGCAGGTGCGCGAGCTGTGCAATAAGATTCTGTGGCTCGACCACGGCGAGCAGATTGCCTTCGGCGAAAATGTCGATGAGCTTTGCAACGCTTATGATGAGTTTCTTGTTACAAAAGCGCTTCCCCACAGCGAGGAAGAGATTGCTGCGCTTGCAGAAGGATGGCGTCAGCGCCAACTGGTTAAAATGGAAAAGAGAAGACAGATTCAGGCTAAGAATCTTGAAAAACTGCTTGAGTCAGGCAACAAAGGTCCCGCTGTTGATGCCGCTGTTTCCATACTGAAAAAGAACTGCCCCGAATATCTCCGCGATGACCTCCGCGACGACAAATAATAGTGCAACAAAAAAGCTTTCGGATTTATCCGAAAGCTTTTTCTTTTTATATAAGTTCTTTTTCCGCGCAGTCAAGAGCAAGGGCTATAACCTTGTCCATGTCGTAGTACTTGTACTCACCCAGCCTGCCGCCGAAAACGACATTTTTCTCTTCATCGGCAAGGGCTTTATACTGCTCATACAGTGAATTGTTTCTCTCGTCATTTACGGGGTAGTACGGTTCGTCGCCCGGGTGCCATTCCTCGCTGTATTCGCGGCTGATAACGGTCTTTGGCTGAGTTCCGAATGCAAAGTGTTTATGCTCAATTATTCTCGTATAGGGAGTTTCCGCGTCGGTATAATTGACAACGGCATTCCCCTGGAAATTCGGGATATCAAGTGTTTCGGTTTCAAAGCGCACACTGCGGTACTGCAAATGGCCGAGGCTGAAGCCGAAATATTCATCAACAGGCCCTGTATATATAACCTTTTCCGCCAAGGCATCAAACTCCGCCTTATTTTTCAGATAATCTTCACCGAGACGAACTTCTATGCCGTCAAGGAGCTTCTCCGCAAGCTTTGTATAGCCCTCTGTGGGGATTCCCTGATACAGGGCGGTAAAGTAGTTATTGTCGTATGTAAAGCGTACAGGAAGGCGTTTTATTATGAATGACGGCAATTCGGTGCAGGGTCTTCCCCACTGCTTTTCCGTATAGCCCTTTACAAGCTTTTCGTAAATATCCGTGCCCACAAGAGATATTGCCTGCTCTTCAAGATTTTTCGGGTCTGTTATCCCTGCTTCCCTGCGCTGATTTTCAATCTTTTCGGCGGCTTCCTGCGGAGTTACAACTCCCCACATTTTGTTGAAGGTGTTCATATTGAACGGGAGATTGAAAATCTCACCTTTGTAATTGGCAATGGGGCTGTTTGTATATCTGTTGAACTCGGCAAAGCGGTTTATGTATTCCCAGACGCGGCGGTCGTTTGTATGGAAAATATGCGCTCCGTAGCGGTGCACATCAATTCCCTCAAGCTTTTCGGTATAGACATTTCCGCCTATATGACCGCGGCGGTCAATGACAAGGCATTTCTTGCCTGCATCGCTTAACTGTCTTGCGGCAACGGAACCGAAAAGTCCCGCTCCGACAATAAGATAATCGTACTGTTTCATTATTTCTTTATTCCCATCTTGCGCATTACGAACCGGCTTCCCTTGACTATCCAGTTCTGCTTTTCCATGCTCACAACGGGAAGCTCCTTATAGCTTATTCCGTTTGCGTTAAGCCATACATCCAGCATTCTTTCGCTTACAAAGCCGAAAACGCGCTTATCGTTGACGCTGTATTCGGATATATCAAGGCGCTTTTCCAGCTCCGAAAGCAAGGCAAACAGCCACTGACAATAGCTGTCCATTATATCCTTGCGCATGATAAACATATTGAAAATATGGGTCTTGCGCTCAGACATATGTTCATCGAATGCCTCAAGGTAATCGGGGAACATTTCCTCTATGATTTCTCTGGTTGTATCCAGATCCTCTTTATGGTGAGCGTGGATATACTGGCCGTAGTTTGTTTCGATATAGTAGTTGCGTTTCTTCGGCAGTATTACATCGGTATCCTGCAAAAGCTCTTCCGCTTGCTTTTCAGTCAGCACTCTGTCCCACTTATCGCCGAAGTCACTGCCTGCAAAATAGCGTCTGTAATGGCAGAGTCCGACATAATCTGCCTCGAGGTTTTTCCATGCCCAATAAAGTCCCGTCAGCTCGCAGTAATTTGCGTTCTTTTCGCTGATGTTATCGCCCGTGTTGTCCCCGACGATGCCGAAGCTTTCATGCAGGGCGCATCCCACCTGCAGGGGCAGATACATGGGATCCTCTGCAAATCTGTAAGGCTTATGAGCCGCAATAAAAACTGTTACTTTCATATCTTTCCTTTATTCTTTATCGGCAGTGACAAGTTCCTCTTCCTGCTCAGGCTCAGTTACATTGATATTCTCGCTGTTTACTATGCCGCCGAATGCGGTTTTTAACAGGATTTTTATATCCAGAGCAATACTCCAGTTTTCTATATACCAGATATCGCAGTTTACGCGCTCTTTTATATCCGTGTCGCCTCGCCAGCCGTTTATCTGTGCCCAGCCTGTCATTCCCGGGCGAACCTGCTGTCTTACAAGGTAAAGGGGTATTTCCTCCTTGAAGTGGCTGACATGGAAAGGCACCTCGGGTCTCGGTCCGACAAGGCTCATCTCGCCGACGAGGACATTGAACAGCTGAGGCAGCTCGTCAATGCTGTATTTGCGGATAAAGCTTCCGAACTTTGTCTTGCGCGGGTCGTTGTTCGTGCTCCAGCCGGTGTCCTGAGTATTGGTTACGCGCATGCTTCTGAACTTGAGCATACGGAATATCTTTTTGTTTCTTCCCACTCGCTCCTGCTTGAACAGGATAGGACCGGGACTGCTGAGCTTAACGCCGATTGCGGTTATGAGCATAATGGGGCTTGTTATAACAATCATGCAGATTGAGCCGATGATATCAACAAGTCTTTTAACCATGCTCCAACCCATGTTATCCAGCGGAGTTGCTCGCATATTGATAAGCTTGGTATCGCCGACAACGTTTATTGCCGGATGAGGCGGGATATAGTCATTGTAAAACGGGATGACGGAAACATGGAGTCCTTCTTTGTCCGCGGCGTCAAGGATGTTCTGCATGAATATAACTTCATGCGGCTCCAGTGCCACAACAACATCGTCAACATCGCGTTCGTTCAGGATGATTTCGGTATCTTCATAGCTTCCGAGGCATTTGCCCAACTCAGGCTTCTGCACTGCGCTTATGTATCCGTCAACAGTGAAGCCCATCTGGGGGTTGTCCTTAATATTCTGTATATACTGGTGGGCAAGATGGCCGTTGCCTACAACAACAACATGCTTCTGGTTATAGCCCTTCATGCGGTAATGCTGAAGCACCATTCTTGTTGCAACATGCTTTGCGGAAACCAGCACAGATGTTACCACCCAGTAAATCAGCATTGTCAGTCGGGAATAGTCAATGGCGCGGCTGACAAAGAACAGTGCCATCAGCGCCAGCATGCCTATTCCGTTAATGAACAGAATAGCTATGACTTCATAACCCGGATTTTTAAAGCGCTGGGAGCTGTACATCCTGCACATTGCATATGCCGTCACAAGCACTACGCTGAACACGAAAATGATTATAAGATATCCTCTTGAAAGCGGCTCAACGCTTCTGTGACCGTGCAGTATGTTGAATCGGATAAATACTGCTATTATGTACGAGAAGAATATCAGCAGAAAATCCAATAATACATTGATAAAATTAAGTATTTCTTGATTCTTTTTTATCACTTTTAGCTCTCCGTTATACAGCGCTCAGGTTTTAACTTGAGCGCTGTACTGTTCATATCATTTGTATTCTTTTATAATGGACGAGAAGTTTTCGATAACGTAATCAATGTCCTCTTCCGTAAGTTTTGTGTATAGCGGAAGCGTTATCTCGTTTTCGAAAAACGCCTTGGCATTCGGGTAGTTTTCTATCTCAAAGCCCATGTTCTTATATGCCGTCATCATTGGCAGGGGTTTGTAGTGTACGTTGGTCGAAATCCCCGCCTCGGACATTCGGGCGATTATCTCTCTGCGCTGTTCATCGTTTATCCACGGGATTCGTGTAATATACAGATGTCCGCTGGAAGCATGGTCTTCGGTATAATGGTCAAGCACCTGCACACCCAGAGGTTTAAATGCGGCATCATATTTTTCGATGTATACCTTTCTCTTCTCCAGCATTTCGCCGTAGCGTTCAAGCTGACCAAGGCCTATTGCCGCCATTATATCGGTCATGTTGCATTTATACCATGTTCCGATTACGTCATATTCCCAACCGCCCAGCTTATTCTTTGCAAGTGCGTCCTTGTCCTGACCGTGGAGTGAATAAAGCTGGATGAGCTTATAAAACTCATCATCGTTGATACCGGGATTGGGCTTCCATGCAAGTGCTCCGCCCTCGGCTGTGGTAAAGTTCTTTACCGCGTGGAAGCTGAAGGTTGAAAAGTCCGCGACCGCGCCGACCGTTTTGCCTTTATAGACTGCGCCCATTGCGTGCGCGGCATCGGCAATAACTGCGATTCTGCCAAGCGCCTCCTGATATTTGCCGCAGGGGGAAAACATAGTTTTCTTTCTCTCAACGATTTCGAATATCTTATCGTAGTCGCAGGGAATGCCTGCAATGTCAACGGCAATAATCGCCTTTGTATTATCAGTGATTGCGCACTCAAGAGCATCGTAGTCCATTTCCGTGCAATCAGGCTGACAATCTATCAGGACGGTTTTTGCGCCGACATGGCTGATTACAGAGGCTGATGCGGTGTAGGTGTAGGCGCAGGTTATAACCTCGTCACCGGGGCCTATCTCCAACGCTCTGAGCAGCATCTCCAATGCCGCCGTTGCGGAATTAAGACACACCGTTTTATTGACGCCCATATAATCGGAAAGTTTCTTTTCCAGCTCTTTCGTTTTTGGTCCTGTTGTTATCCAGCCGGAGCGCATAACTTCCGTTACATAACGGATTTCAAGCTCCGAAATATCGGGAGGGCTGAAGGGAATGTTTTTCATAAGCTAAGCTCCATATGTTCTCGGATAATACTTACATACTATCCGTTTCTATCTATATATTATTCAAAGGCATGTTATAAAACTGCCATTTTATATTTACACGTAATACAGTATATAGTATCAGCGCAGTTTTTTCAACCCATATATGCAAAAAACACCCGATGTTTCCAATAACATCGGGTATTTTTTATCATTCGCAGACGCTTAAAATGTCAATCGTTCTCTCAATGCCGCCGCGGATATCATATTTTGCAGTCCAGCCCAGCTTCTGAATCTTTGCGCTGTCCAGTCTTGCCTTGGTTGCAGTGCTGTAGCCTGACTTCTCCACCTCGTCGGGAAGCTCGAAGATTACCTTTGTACCTGCCTTTTCGGCGATGATTGCGGCAAGATCTTTCAGCATGATATCAGACCTGTCATCGGCAATATTATATGCCTCGCCTGTTTCGCCCTTTAAAAGTACGGTCAGAAGACCTGCAACGGTATCTGCAATATAGAGATAGGAATAATACTGGGTGCCTGCGCTCTTAAGGACTATGTCCTCCCTGCTGACTCCCTTGCTTATGAACTGGGAAAGTGCCTTTGTGTCGGTTTTAAGCAGGGTTGGTCCGTAGGAACGGGTAAGGCGCGGGATTACTATATCCAGCCCTTTCTGCTTAATATATGCCTGACACAGTGCCTCGCCGCAGCGCTTGCTTTCGGGATAGCCTGCGCGCATGGTGTTGCAGTCGATATAGCCGCAATACTTTTCGTCGAACTTCTCAACGTCGCCTCTGTTCTCGCCGTATATCTCGCAGGAGGATGTAAATGCACAGCGGCTTGCGTTATGCTTTACCGCAAACTCCAGCATATTCTGTATGCCTATTATATTGGTCGTAATTGTTCCGATTGGGTCGGTTGCGTATGCCATTGGGTGGGTGTTGCTGGCAAGGTGGAGGATATAATCCACCGTTCCCATATCGTCGCGCACGAGAGGCTTATTGATATCGTAGGGTATGAACACGAGCTTGCCGTCATCGCAATAGGAGAACCTTTCCTTTGCTCTGGCTTCGTTTCTGCCGAGGGCATAGACAGTGCAGTTGAGGCCGCCCTTGTTTTTCTCCAGAATAACATCAACGAGGAAGCTGCCGACGAGTCCCGTTGCGCCTGATATCATAACCGAGCGGTTTTGAAGCTTTTCCCACGGGAGTTCAAGCCCTGCAACATATTTAACGTCGCTCAGATACTGTTCGTTTTCGTATACTTTCATTCGTCTTTCTCCAGCATTGCTTCAAAGATTTCAAGGTCGCCGGGGGTGGTCAGCTTTATGTTTCTGTCCGAGCCCTTGGCGAAATACAGTCTTACGCCCAGCTCGACCATCATGGTGTTGGTGTATGACGAGCCGTAAATGCCAATCTCCTTCTCAAAGGCTTCGTGATACTTTTCGTCAAGAAGCTGATATTTATACGCCTGAGGAGTCGCCACTCGTCTGAGGGTTTCTCGGGGTATGTATTTCACGGTGGAGATTTCATCGTCAACGAGGAATATCTGCTCATTATAGGGCATTGATGTTACGCCGTTGCCGTATTTTACGCACTTATCGAGGATATCATCAAGCACCGTATCATCCACAAGAGGTCTTATGCCGTCGTGGATGATGATATTGTCGTCGGGTGAGCACTTATCCTTCAGGTTATATACGCCGTTTCTTATGGACTCCTGACCGGAAGCTCCGCCCTTTGCCATCCACTTGAGCTTTGAGATGCCGTACTTTTCCCTGTACGCCCATACGTCTTCTTCCCAGCCCTCGATGCAGACAACCTCAATCGCGTCAATCAGCGGGTGCTTTTCAAAGGCTTCGAGGGTATATGCCAGAACGGGCTTGTTTCTTATTTCGATAAACTGCTTGGGAATATTCTTTCCCATGCGGGAGCCGACGCCGCCCGCAATTATTATTGCAATATTCATTTGCTTTCTCCTGTTATCCTAATTTTTCAAGGATGAAATCCGCAACTCTTTCCGTGGACTTGAAGTCCGTAAAATCGCACCACTGCGCTTTCGCCCAGAGTCTTTCCGCTTCGGCGGGGTCGCTGTCTGCGGCAACGCAAGACGCAAAGTCCATGAGGTCTTCCAGTGTGTATATATAATCGCCCTTTACATAGTCCTTGTACTCAAAGGCAAGGCCGCGGTTATTTGCATATTCTTCTATGTCGTCTATTACGAGTCCGATAGGCTTATCCGTCAGCAGGTAATCGTAGTAGATAGAGGAATAATCGGTAAGCAAAGCATCCGATTCCGCAAGGAGCTCATATACCGCCGTTCCCTTTTCCTGCATTTTCTTATCCGAAAGGAACATGATATTACTTTCGAGGGTTTCGCTTATATTACTTAAATCCTGAACGGGATGAAGCTTAATGACAAGCAGGCTGTCGTTCTTTTTTAGATGCTCATTAATCCTGTTAAACTGCTCGCTGTCCGTCAGCAGAGGGACTCCGCTGGGATACTGTGCGCCCTCATGCACATGGCTTTTCCAGGTTGCGTGTTTTCTGTAAGTCGGCATCCAAACGATAACTTTTTCAAAGCTTTCTATTCCCAGCTTTTCGAGGCTTCCCGTTTTTTCGCCGAGCACGTCGGTGCGCGGATAGCCCAGAGTCACAAATCTTTTCAGCGGGATATCCATCTCGCGGGAGAGAACGCCGTTGAGCTTTTCGCCGCTTGATACTATGTAATCGCAGGTATCGTGGGCGACATAGTCGGCATTGCTCTTAATCGGCATTCCGTGCATAAGGTTTATGGCAAGCTGGTTTCTCCATTTCTTTTCGCTCATTTTGTTCTCGAAAATGAGTGCCTTTGAAGTCCAGCGGTAGAAAATCCATTTCACTTTCTCGCCAAAGCTTTTCGGGAAATAGTCGATGAAGGAAACATTCTCTACACCGTAATCGCTATACTTTTCCTTATCCTCAACGCGCCAGACGAGCTTGTATTTTTTGTTGAGCCCTCTTTTTAAGAGCTCGTTATAAACAGCGCCCACATTTCCAGTCATTTCGGGATTGCTCTCAAAGACGATCCTTTTCGCCAGCGGGAAGAAGAAAAGATTTATGAAATATTTTATATACTGAATAAGCATATGAATTTATCCTTTATCTGCCGAGGAGCTTTCTTTTAAAGCCGCGGATGAGACCTTTTTCATAGTCGTTCGCAACTACAGCCCAGTACAAAGCGAAGTAAACCGCGCTGAACGCGAGAACATAAATAACGAACGTGAGCCACGAATCAACGGGCCATACGCGCTTTGCAAGCGCCGTTGCGACTACAATCGGCACTGTCGGCAGAACAAATCTCAGCAGGTTTTTCCAGTATTGCTTAATGTCAATATGCACTCGCCGTGCATAGAAGATATTCATATAGGTTATCTGTCCCGCGATGTTTGCAAGTGCTGTTCCGACTGCCGCGCCGATTCCGCCGTAAGCCTTTGCAAGGGGTATGCTGATTGCAATATTCAAAGTCGCGATTGCGAGGAACATATATGACCTGTATTTATGGAGATTCATTGCCCTGAGGACTGAAATTCCGATATTCTGAGTAAGGGGAATGAGTCCGGGAAGCATGATGATAAGGCCGATATAATATGCATCGGTATAGCCTTTGCCTAGCCACAGGTGTATAAACTCCTTGCCCACCACAGCAAAGCCGCTCAGTGCAAGAACGAGCACCGCCATCTGCAGTCTGCCGACACGAAGGAAGATATCCGATATTTTTTTCATATCGTGCTCTTTCTCGTATATGCCGACTATGCTCGGCAGGAACACTCCGCTCATCGCAAGTGAAAGCTCCTGAAAATAGTTCTGGAAATATACGCCGAAGGTATAGACGGTGACTGCGGTTGTGCCGACAATGGCACCAAGAATGAGCTTATCGGCATTGCTGTTAATGAAGTCTATAAACAGGCCGAGGAAAATATAAAACGAAAACCAGAATATTTCCCTGGCAAAGCCCTTGTCCATTCCCTTGAACGAGAACGAAATCTTAATTTTCTCCTTGCAGTAGATTGCATAAGCGCACTGCATGAGTATTGAGCTTGCGGCGGCGACAATGGTAATCGCAACGGTCTTGTAGCCGAATTTCAGCAGGAGCACCATGAAGCTGTATTTCAGCACAACCGTAATGAGATTAACAAGCTTCAAAAAGAAAAAGTGTTCATATGCGTTTATGGTCGAGGAGAAAACGCACATGGGGAACGAGAACACCGCATTGACAAGCAATATGGCAAAAACAGTTCTAAACAGCTGAATTTCTTCAGCTGTCATAGCTTTTTTGGATATCTGAGGGTATACAAAGACCAACAGTATTCCCACAAGCACCGCCACAACGGATATGAGCGAATAGAGCTTGAGGAAAAATCCGTTGAGCCGCGCCTCCTGTTCACCGTCGCCCTCCGCGCGTGCCTTTGCAATATAGCGCACGAGGGTCTGACCTAAGCCCAGATCCAAAAGGGCGATAAATGAAATAAGAGATGAAGAAAGAGAATATACGCCGTACTGACTGTCGCCGACCATTCTCAGCATGAACGGAGAATAAACGAGGCCGACCACAATGTTCACTGCCATTGTGACGTACGTTATTAATATTCCTGCTTTCTTCTGACTCATCTTATATAAACCTCACGGCTGCTTTTTCATTTCAACACGGCAGTTACCGTTCTGAGCATAACACCCAGTTCTCCGAAAAAGCTGAAATCCGTTATACTTTTCAGATTATATTTCATCTTTTCGGGCAGAATTTCTTCAATGTAAGTTTTATCTATATCCTCTGCCCTTTCAAGAAGCTCAGCCTCGTCCTTATACATGATGCTGGCTTCGGAGGTAACACCCGCAGGCAGAAGCAGAGTCGCCATCATTTCATCGGTATATGCGGCAACATACTGCGGCACCTCGGGGCGCGTTCCCACAAAGGACATATTGCCCGCGATAATATCAATGAGCTGGGGCAGCTCGTCCAGTCTGCATCCGCGGAGTATTCTGCCCGTTTTTGTAATGCGGGGGTCTTTGCCCACAGTGACCTGAGTCCCGATTTTGTCCGCATTCACAACCATAGTGCGGAATTTATGGATATAAAACTCGCGTCCGTACTGAGTAATGCGCTTCTGACGGTAAAAAACGGGGCCGGGGCTGTCCAGCTTTATCGCAAGCGCCAGTATGAGAAACAGCGGCGATAAAACTATCAGCATTATAAGCGATACCGCAAAATCAAATATTCTCTTGCAGACAAGGCCGCATTTTTTACTGCTCAGCTTATCGTAATACGGTCTTACGGCAGGGTTTTTCATGTTATCGGGAAGCTCTTCCCAACTGCGAAGAATCATAGCTGTTCCTCTGAAGATTTATGCTTTGTATTTGTATGTCGGCACCATATCCGATACTGTCTTGCGAATCATATGTTCGTCGTTTGCGTATGCGACTTCCATGAGATTTTCAAGCTTCTCAAGGAATACGTTTTCGTCAAACGCTATGGGCTTGCCGATATGAATAAGCTCGTTTTCGGTCTTGCTCAGACCCTCTTCAGCCATGAGCTTTTCCTCGTAAAGCTTCTCGCCGGGGCGAAGTCCCGTGTATTCGATCTTGATATCAACATCGGGCTTGAGGCCTGAAAGCTTAATAAGATTTCGCGCCATGGTGTCTATTTTGACGGGCTCACCCATATCGAGGACGAATATCTCTCCGCCCTTTGCGTATGTGCCTGCCTGAAGGACGAGGCTTACCGCCTCCTGAACAGTCATGAAGTAGCGGATTATATCGGGATGGGTTACGGTTACGGGCCCGCCTGCGGCAATCTGTTTCTGGAACAGAGGCACAACTGAGCCGTTTGAGCCGAGGACATTGCCGAAGCGCACCGCGACAAATTCGGTCTTTGCATTATCCGCAAAGTCGCCGAAATCGCTTGCCTCACAGTCGTCCTCCGGATTGCCGTGGGTATAGAGTCTGGGAAGTTCTCCGCAGGCGCGCTGTTTAATCTTGCGGTCCATGCTCTGAACAACCATTTCGCACAGGCGTTTGGAGGCGCCCATGATATTAGTGGGGTTAACCGCCTTATCGGTGGATATGAGCACGAAGCGCTTACAGCCGTGCTTGAGCGCCGCATACGCGGTTTTATAAGTACCGATGGCATTGTTCTTAATAGACTCGCAGGGGCTGTCCTCCATAAGGGGAACGTGCTTATGTGCAGCGGCATGGTACACGATGTCGGGGTGGTATTTACCGAACACCTGATCAAGTCGTCTGCTGTCGCGCACGGAACCTATCAGCGTTACAAGGTCAAGCTTGGGATATCTTTCCCTGAGTTCAAGCTGAATGGAGTATGCGTTATTCTCATACACTTCAAAGATAATAAGCTGTTTGGGGTTATGAGCGGCAATCTGTCTGCAAAGCTCACTGCCAATCGAGCCGCCGCCGCCCGTTACCATGACAACCTTGCCGTTTATGAAGTCAAAAACTTCACCCATATTGATTTTTATGGGCTCACGGCCAAGCAGGTCCTCAATGTCAACGTTTTTCAGCTGATTTACACTTATGCTGTTGTCGACAAACTGGTACATGCCGGGAAGCTGTTTTACCTTGCACGGTGTTTCATTGCAGATTGTGAGGATTTCGCGCTTATCCTCGGCAGAGGCACTGGGGATTGCAATATATATCTCCTCAATCTTATAAGCTTCCACGGCAGACATTATATCTTCCCTGCCGCCGACTACGGGAACACCGTCAAGAGCTCGGTTCCAGTTGTTTCTGTTGTCGTCAATAATGCAGACAACCTTGCCGTCGCACTTGCTTGACTGCACAGTATCGCGCAATATCATCTGACCCGCGGCACCCGCTCCGATAAGCATTACGCGCTTTTTTGTGCCGCCCTTACTGCCCACATCCTTAAGCAGCAGAATAAATCTGTAAGAAAATCTGATTGCGGTTGTAAGGCAGAACTGAAGCACAATGCCAAACACATAATAAGTAATAGGCATGCGCTCAAAGAAGAATGTTATACCGATAATGTGTACCGCGCCGGTTATTGCCGTTGCAATAATCTCGTTAAGCAGCTCTTTATAGCTGGCGAAGCGCCATATGCTGTCATACAGTCCGCAGGCCCAGAATATTAGAATCGCCAGGATTGTATATATGGGTGCAAAGTGCAGCCATGCGGGAATATACTGGGGCTCAATAGTGGTGAACTTGCAGTCAAATCTCAGCCACAGCGCGCCAAAAAATGCCGCGTTTACAGCCAATATATCAAACAGCATCATCAAAAGCTGAATCTTCTTGGAATGAGTCAGCCGCATGCTTTTTATATCATACTTATTATGCATATTCTCATTTCTGTCTGTATTTGAATTCATATATAAGCGATCTCCATAATTACTGTATTTTTACATACTTATACATGGTTAGTATACAACAAATCGGCTATTTTGGCAATAGCATATTGCCGTATACACAACATATTGTGAAATCACAGCGGAAGGTCGTTTTCAAGCTGCTGTCTTATCATCTGCCTGTCGGGAACGAGAACGGCCATGCCGTTTATATTGGCATCGTGATATGCGCCCTCACCCGGCACATGGCAGGTACTGATGTCTGAATCGAGTGCAGGATAGCACTGCAGAAGCACCGACATTATCTCTGCATTGCTCATATCGCTTGTCATGCAGGGCAGGATTTCCTCTGCAAGCCCGATTATATCGCCTGCAGAGCTGTCCCTCATGCCGTCAATCATCGCCGACAGCACATTGCGCTGTCGCTCGGTGCGTCCGAAATCGCTGTCCAGCTTTCGTATTCTCGTATACTCAAGCACCTGCTGTCCGTTCAGGTGGTTCATTCCTGCCGTCAAACCGCCGCCGATTATCTTTGCCTCTGCCTCGCTCAGCTCAATATCCACTCCGCCCAGGGTATCCGCGATTTTGCTGAAGCCCTCAAAATCCACTCCGAAGCAGCCGTCAACGCTCACGCCGAAATTATAGCTGAGTGTCTGCTTCAGAAGCTCAAAGCCGCCGAGGGCATATGACGTATTCAGTCTGTTCGGTGCATAGCCCGGGATTTCGACATACAGGTCACGGAGGAAAGAAACCATTACAAGCTCTTTTGTTTCGGGGTTGACACTGCACAGAATCATCGTGTCGGAACGCTGTATATCATCCCCGGGTACACTGTCCTGCCCGACCAGAAGAATGTTAACCAGCTTTGAGTCGTCAATAGGTTTGACCGCCGCTTCGACGGTCGGCATTCTGTTTTCCCCGCCGCTGATGCTTTCGCTGTCTGCGGCAACATTATTCGCCGGAGTTTCTCTGTTTATCATATCCAGATAACGGTTTGCAAAAACGCAGGTCAGCATTACGGCAATAAGTATAAGCATAATAAAACCCATAGCGATTTTTGCGCCTGCCATGGATTTTGTTTCTTCATTTTCACTTTTCATTCACGGATTCTCCCCATACTGTTTTGATGTTATCTTAACCAATATCGGGAGCAATATATAACAAAGCGAAAAAACTCCCCGAATCAGAATAATTCGGGGAGTTTTGAATATTCGGTTTAATATGCGCTTATCACAACTGTGATTGTTAAGCCGTCAATGTATACGGCATAGGTGCCGGGATTGACATCGGCGAAGGTGGAATCCACATCCGCTAATGCGTTAATAATCTTCTTGTCGCCTGTTGCATCGCCGAATACGTCTTTGGTAATGTAGCTTTTCCATTCGTTCTTAGTATCAGCAGTCCAACCGGCTGCGCTGTTTATATCGTATACGGCGGTCATGCCATCAAGGGATTTCTTCATATCCGCAGAATTAATGCTCGCGTCGATATCCTTGCGGTTGTCCTTGATAATTGCCATTATCGTATCTACAACAGATGCGTCGGATTCAAGGTCCTCTACGGAGTCGGAAACGCTTTTATTGCCGGCAGCTACGGTAAAGGAAACCTTATATGTCTTGTCGGAGTTAAGAACAAAGAGGAGCTTCACAAACTGGGATCTTGTGACAAGCTGGGTGGGACGGAGTGTGCCGTCTGCATATCCCTCAAGGATTCCCTGCTCGATCATGAAGCACATTTCTGCATAGAAAGAGCTTGAAATGGAGCTTGCATCGGTGAACTTCTCATTGAGGATGCTCTTGCATGCGGTATCGTCAGAGTATTCGGTATAATCCTCAGAAGTCATAAGGCATCTTGCTATCAGCGCAACCGCTGCCTGACGGGTTATTCCCTCGCTGGGTCTGAAACTGCCGTCCTCATAACCTTTGATAATATTATTATCCGCGCATGCCATTATGTGATCGTAAAAGACATTGTCCTTGGGGACATCGGGGAAGCCCTCGGTGTTGCCGAGAATCGGGAAATTATTTGCACGGTCAAGTATTGCAGCAGCCGCACCGCGTGTTATGCAGGCATCCGGCATAAAGCTGCCGTCAGGATAACCGCCGATTACATACTGGGTTCCGTCCGCGGATTTCTGATTAGCCCAGTATACAATATACTCTTCCGCCCAATGACCTTCCACGTCATTAAAGCTTACTGCCTCTTCCTCATCTGCGAAAACGCCGAAGGGCATAATTGTAAGTATCATGCATAATGTGAGAATTGCGCACAGGAGCTTGGAATACTTTTTCATTGTTATTCTCCTTTGATTTTTGCACATAGATAGAATTATTATAATAGCAATCCGGCACATTTGTCAATTGATTTTACCGTCACCGCTTTTCTTTCGGCAGAAAAAGTCAAGCAATATCAGCATTTCTTCGGATTAAAACGGCAAGAACGATTTCTTATTCGTTCTTGCCGTTTTGTTTATACTTCCGCTTCCCAGGGTTCATATTTTCCGAATTCCAGAATATCCGCAATTCGTTTGCAGGCATGTCCGTCACCATAGGGATTGCATGCTCTGCTCATCTTTTCGTATGCTTCGGAATCTTCCAGAAGCTCCTTGAAGTTTATATAGATGCTTTCTTCATCTGTACCGACCAGGCGAAGTGTTCCTGCCTCAACACCCTCCGGGCGTTCCGTCGTATCACGCATTACAAGAACGGGCTTGCCGTAGCTCGGGCATTCCTCCTGAATGCCGCCTGAATCCGTAAGGCAGAGGTAACAGCGTGCCTCGAAGTTATGGCAGTCGAACACCTCTATCGGTTCGATAATATGAATCTGCTCGCAGCCGCCCAGTTCCTCCTCTGCCGCCTTTCTGACGGCAGGATTCATATGAATGGGATACACAGCCTTGCACTCGGGATGCTCATCCAGCACTCTTCTGATTGCGCGGAACATATGGTGCATGGGTTCGCCGAGGTTTTCCCGTCTGTGAGCGGTGATAAATATGAGCTTACCGTCGCCCACCCAGTCAAGCTCGGGGTGGGTATAGTCCTCTCGGACAGTATGCTGCATGGCATCAATGACCGTGTTGCCTGTGATATAAATGTTTGAGGGATTTTTCCCCTCTTTGAGCAGATGCTCCGCCGCAAGCTTCGTGGGTGCAAAATTATACTGGCTGATAATACCCACAGCCTGACGGTTGAATTCCTCAGGATAGGGACTGAAGATATTATAAGTACGAAGTCCAGCCTCAACATGTCCCACGGGGATTTGCAGATAAAAGCAAGCGAGCGCGGTCACAAAGGTTGTTGAGGTATCGCCGTGAACAAGCACAACATCGGGCTTGACTTCTTCGAGCACCGCCTTAATCTTTTCAAGGATAGCGGTTGTAATGTCAAACAGCGTCTGCTTATCCTTCATTATGCTAAGGTCATAGTCAGGCACTACTTCGAAGGTTTTGAGAACCTGATCAAGCATCTGCCTGTGCTGTCCCGTGACGCACACAATTGTTTCAATGCCTTTTCGTGTCTTTAATTCATTTACAAGGGGGCACATTTTTATTGCTTCAGGCCTTGTGCCGAAGACCAGCATTACTTTTTTCATAGCTCACCTTACATTATGGCTATTATTTCTTAGTATTAAATTATAACTGATTGTTCTTCTATTTTCAACAACTTATATGTCTATTCGCTTTTTGTTGTATGGGAACGTACAAGCATGTGTTATCAGATGACTAAATCAGCGCAAAAGCTCATATACATATACCACGCGAAATTAGGGAGTGGTGTATGTGCATACAAATATAGAACAGCGAGCCTGCGAGCTGGCAGAATATATCATAGAAAACAAAGCTACTGTAAGAGCCGCCGCAAAGCAATTCGGAATTTCCAAAAGCACCGTACATAAGGACCTTACCGAAAGACTGAAAAGCGTAAACCCCGGGCTTTACCGTGAGGTCAGAGCACTTCTTGACATAAACAAAGCCGAACGCCATATCCGCGGCGGAATGGCAACAAAACGCAAATACGAAATGTTCAACAAAAAGTAACAAATTTGTTGCGAATTCTTGACACATGAATGCTCACAGCGTATACTAAATAATGAATTAACATGTAGCATTTTGGGGAAGCACTATAAGAGAAATGAAGAGAATTTTAGTATTTATTCTGCTTTGCTGTATGCTCTGCGGTGTGGCTTTGGCAGACAGCGAAAGCTGCATAAGCGGTCTGGCATGTGGCAGTGACACAATGTTTGTCATAATGAGTGACGGAAAGCTCATCGCATGGGGTGATAACAACGGCGGCTTCATCCCTATGGAACACCGCAAACTGAATATTAACTATAACGACAGATGCCTCATCATGAGCAATGTCAGGGATATTGAAGTCGGCAGTAAATGCGTTCTTGCAATAAACAATTCAAACGAGCTTTACGGCTGGGGTAATGACGGTGTCATGTCTCTTCTGTGCGGCGAAGCTCACGGAGGGCTTGCAAGGCAGCCCGTTAAGCTCATGGATAACGTAGAATGTGCATCCTCCGGCTTTGAGCACAATGCCGCCGTCACTTCCGACGGTGTGCTTTACACCTGGGGCAGAGATACAAACGGTTCTCTGGGACTTGGCGAATCAAACAGCGCAATCTATAAAGACCCGCAGAGAATTATGGACAATGTTGTTACTGTTCTCTGCAACGGCAACAACACCCTCGCAATTGCCGATGACAACAAGCTCTATGCATGGGGCGAATCCTTCGGATACACAAGACCGAGAATTGTTGCAGTCGGAATAACCGATGTTGCAAGGGCAAACAGCGGAGCATATCTTCTGCTTAACAAATCCGGTGAAGTACGGCTGTTAAACTGTGTCACCGGAGAAAAAGACGAGATAAAAGTCAAGCTGTCCCCCGTCATTTCCTCAAATGTTGAAAGTATTACCGATTACGGTTACACCCGCGCCGACGGAACACTCTGGATGTGTAATGAACGCGGAAGCAACAGCTTTGTTCCTCTTGCAAAAAACGTGAATCTCGTTGACTGCAACGGAATGAATTACCGTGCCTACACAGTTCACAACACACTTATCACCGAAAAGAACGAGTATAATTCCTTCATTTTTTCCGAGAGTTATCACGATGCCGATATTAACGTTAATATCAGCGCAAATAACGGAGGTATTATCTGGGCAATAATTATTGCGATCCTCGCAGCCACAGTCATAATAATAGTGGCAGATGAACCAAAGTTTTATAAGAAACTCAAGGAAAAACTGATTAAATATTTCTAAGTAATAAAAAAAGATGCAGTCTCAATAAGACTGCATCTTTTTTATTTATATTACTTGTTCAGGAGATCATACATTCTGATCATTACGGTTGCCGCCATGCCGCGGTTTGCGGTGCCGTTGGGAACAAACAGAGTTGTTGTCAGTCCGTTCATAATACCTGCGGAAACGATTGCATTAACTGCCTCGGTATAGTCAGCCGCAATATCGCCCTTGTCGCTGAAGGTAATGGGAGAAATAGTGCCGAAATCGTATTCTTTAACGTTTTTCAGATAGCGGTACATAAAGGTTGCCATCTGTGCACGGCTGATGCACTGGTTGGGCATAAAGTTTCCATCGGGATAGCCGAGAATAACCTTGTTTTCAACGCCCCATACAACAGCGTCCTTATATGCATCTGCGATATCGCCGTTATCCTTGAAGGAAAGAACAGCGCTTGCTTTGGGAGTGTTCGCAACACGGTAAAGCATGGTGATGAACTGTGCGCGGGTTACAAATGCATTGGGACGGAAGCTTCCGTCGGGATAACCGTTGATTATGCCGGCAGCTTCGGCCTGTTCAATCCAGTCATGGTAACCGGAACTGCTTATATCATTAAAGGGGCATTTATGGCCGTTTGCCGGAATTACCTCGCCCTTTTCAAAGACCTTGCCGCAGTACTTGCATACCTTATCTCCGGTATATCCGTCTTCGGTTGCAGTTGCCGCCTTATCATTTTTGACTACGGAAACATGGGGATTCTCAGCAGGAGTTGCGTATGCGCCTGTGTATGCACGGCTTGCATTGTAGGTTTCACCGCCTGCAACAACCGTGATATAGAATGTTGCGGGCTTCCATTCGCAGAAGCCTTCACCGAGGGTTACTGTCCAGTCATCGTCGGCTCCTTCTGCGATTGCTTTTCCATTATACTCCTGATAGAAAGGAGCACTGCTCTGCTTTGTTGAAGCATTTATGTAGCCGTTATCCTTCTGCCATGCCAGTTGTTCTGCGCCGGCGGTGTATTCAACGATAATCTTACCGTCAGCAGCCTTCATACCGCAGGTAATTGAGGTAATGGTGTCGGTATTGAAATCTGATGCATAGTGCCAACCGAGGTTATAGGCGTTGGCCCATGAAGGCCCCCACGGACCGGTGTCTTCAATTGTTATGACATCTTCTTTTGCGAATGCGGAGAAAGGTAAGATTGCGCAAATCATCAGGATTGCCAGAAATACTGATAAATATTTCGATGCGGTTTTCATATTCGTCCTCCTATATTGTTATTTTCCCGAAATAATGCTGATAATGCATCAATAACACGTCTAAATCTTAACATATCATTAAGACATATTCAAGCAAATATGTACTAAATTTCGACTTTTTTCGCAAAAAAGTACAGAAAACATTCTATTGTTTTATAAATGAATTATAAACCCGAAGCCGCACATAATAATCCTGAAAGTATTACTTATTTCAGGAGAAGAAAATGACAAAAAAGATTGGAAAACAGACCTTCATACTTTCAAATCCCGTATGCATCGCAGCTTCGGCGGCGGTGGTAGGACAAAAGGAAGGCGAAGGTCCGCTTAAGGAGTATTTTGACTATATATCCGACGACTCATACTTCGGGGAAAGCTCATGGGAGAAGGCCGAAAGCGCCATGCTGAAGCAGTGCTTCACCTTAGCCTGCAATAAGGCAAAGATACCGTCCTCTGACATTGACTGCGTATTCGCAGGCGACCTTTTAAATCAGTGCATGGGTTCAGCCGAGGCGATGAAGGACTCCTCTCTCCCCTACTTTGGACTTTACGGTGCCTGCTCAACCATGGGCGAATCGCTCATGCTTGCCGCCATGACCGTTGACGGCGGATTTGCGGAAAAGGTATGTGCAGCCACGAGCTCCCATTTCTGCTCATCGGAGCGTCAGTTCCGCTTCCCTCTTGAATACGGCGGACAGCGCACCCCAACCGCTCAATGGACTGTAACGGGCGCAGGCGCGGCAATATTGCAGAATATTAATACAGGCACCTGCATCACCTGCGTGACACCGGGAAAAATCGTTGATGCGGGAATTACGGACGCGAACAATATGGGCTCTGCCATGGCACCTGCCGCATACGACACGCTAAAAAACCACTTTGCCGACACGGAACGCACTCCCGAATACTATGACCTCATTCTGACGGGTGACCTGGGTGCAATAGGTCACGACACACTGGAAGACCTTTTCCGTCACGACGGCAGTACTCTCGGCGAAAAATACACCGACTGCGGTCTGCTTATTTTTGACCGCGACAAGCAGGACGTCCACGCAGGCGGCTCAGGCTGCGGATGCGCGGCTTCGGTTTTTTCCTCATATATCATGCACGGCTTCAAAACGGGACAATGGCAAAAAGTGCTGTTTGCCCCCACGGGCGCGCTGATGTCGCCCACCACATCTCAGCAGGGCGAAAGCATACCCGGTATCTGCCACGCAATAGCAATAGAGAATGTTTGAGGTGATGCTATGGACATGTTTATGGAATATCTTAAAGCCTTTGCCGTCGGCGGTGCTATCTGCGCTGTCGGACAGCTTCTTATAGACAGAACAAAGCTCACTCCTGCGCGAATACTGACCTGTTTCGTTGTTGCAGGAGTTATCCTCGGCGCAGTCGGAGTTTATCAGCCACTTATTGACTGGGCAGGCGCAGGTGCCGCCATTCCTCTGACGGGCTTCGGCAACACTCTGGCCAAGGGCGTAAAAAAAGCCGTCGCAACGGACGGACTTCTCGGCGCATTCACGGGAGGCTTTACAGCCTCCGCCGCAGGCATATGCGCAGCGGTCTTCTTCGGTATAATCATCGCGTTATTATGTAAACCAAAAGAGAAAAAATAAGCATATTGCAGCAGCATGAAATACGTTTTAAATATTATGTAAACTCCACCAGTGTGCGAGCGGAGCGAGTGCATGCAGTCGGAAGCAAAAGCATAAAAAAAGACACAGCCGAAGCTGTGTCTTTTTTTGTTTGGAATTACTGCTGTGCAGCTGCTTCCTTGCCTGCTGCGAGTGCTGCCATGTTGCCGGGAAGGAACTTTGCCTTGCGCTCGCCGAGCTCGATGCGGATTGCTTCGCTCATGAGTTCGTCGGAGACAACGGGAGACTTCTCGAGCATTGCGCCAAGGATTGCAACGTTTGCGCCCTTGGGGTTGTTAACGGACTCTGCAATGCGGTTTGCGTCGCAGTATACGACCTGGATGTCGTCACGCTCTGCCTTGCGGTCGATGATGGAGCTGTTGATAACCAGAACGCCGCCGGGCTTAACATGAGACTCGAACTTGTCGAGAGAAGGACGGTTCATAGCGACAACAACGTCAGCCATGTCAACCAGAGGAGATGCAACGGGATCGTCGTTTACGATGACGGAGCAGTTTGCGGTACCGCCACGCATCTCAGGACCGTAGGAGGGGAGCCAGGAAACATGCTTACCGTCGAGCATGCATGCCATAGCAAGGAACTTACCGATCAGGAGCATGCCCTGACCGCCGAAGCCTGCGAATATATATTCTTTTTTCATATTATTCGGCCTCCTTGTCTTTCTTTACGCCGAGGGGATAGTAAGGAATCATGTTCTCTTCGAGCCACTTCATTGCTTCAACTGCGGAGAGACCCCAGTTGGTGGGGCAAGCGGACAGAACCTCGATGAGGCAGAAGCCCTTACCTTCCATCTGATACTGGAATGCCTTTTTGATTGCCTTCTTGCACTTGTTGATGTTTGCGGTGTTGTTAACTGCGCAACGCTCGATGTAGTAGGAACCGGGAATGGTTGCCAGCATCTCAGCAATGCGGATAGGTGCGCCGCACCATGCTTCGTCACGGCCCTTGGGAGAGGTGGTGCTCTTCTGGCCAACGAGGGTGGTAGGTGCCATCTGGCCGCCGGTCATGCCGTAGATAGCGTTGTTTACAAAAATGGTAGTGATCTTCTCGCCGCGGTGTGCAGCGTGAACGATCTCAGCGGTACCGATGGATGCGAGGTCGCCGTCGCCCTGGTAGGTGAATACGAGGGTGTCCTTGCCGACAACGCGCTTTGCGCCGGTGCCGACTGCGGGTGCACGGCCGTGTGCGGCTTCGTACATGTCGCAGTTAAAGTAATCATATGCAAATACGGAGCAGCCAACAGGTGCTACGCCGATGACCTTGCCTTCTTCGATTATGCCTTCGTTTTCGAGCTCTTCAATAGCTTCGGCAACCAGACGGTGGATAATGCCGTGGTTGCAGCCGGGGCAGTAATGGAAAACTTTGTCGGTAAGGAGTTTGGTTTTTTCAAATACAACTGCCATTTTACATAGCCTCCTTCATGCTCTTGATCTTTGCAACGATCTCGTCGGTGGTGGGCATCTGAGAACCCAGGTGACCGAAGAAATCGACGGGCTTTGCGCCGTTGATGGCGAGCTTGACGTCCTCGAGCATCTGGCCTTCGTTGACCTCCACGTCAAGGATCGCCTTGCAGCCCTTCACGGACTCGGCAAGCTCGGCATAGGGGAAGGGCCATACGGTGATGGGACGGAAGATGCCGACCTTGATGCCCTGCTCGCGGAGAAGGTCTGCGGCGCG
>JAZLFI010000006.1:0-5008 GCA_045615725.1 Oscillospiraceae bacterium | reverse complement strand
CTATGCGCAGTGGATTTTCCCACGGCCTAACAAACAGTCCCCCGGACTATTTGTTGCCTTTGCAAGCAAAGGCCGGCCTTTTCAAATCCCCTCTGGATATAAAAAGAGCATTCCACTGAAGTGGAATGCTCTTTTTATGGCGCAGAAGGAGGGATTTGAACCCTCGCGCGCTTTATACACGCCTACTCCCTTAGCAGGGGAGCCCCTTCGGCCTCTTGGGTACTTCTGCATGATGCCGCTCAAGTATGATAGCACAGCAGGGCATACTTGTCAAGGAATTTCACGTAATGCCTTGACAAACTTAAGCATTTTGATAAAGTGTTCATATAAGAGGTGATAATATGAAACTTATAGTGACAGACCTTGAAAATCTAAGTCTCCCCGTAAGCGGAGAATACAGAGTAATATCTCCCGATGAAAAGCTCACTCAGTGCATGGGCTGCTTCGGCTGCTGGCTGAAAACACCGGGAAAATGCGTTATAAATGACGGATATGAAATGATGGGTGCTGAGTGGGGCAAGTGCGACGAAGCGGTGTTTATAAGCCGTTGCACTTACGGAAGCCTCAGTCCCTTTGTGAAGAATGTGGTTGACCGCTCACTTGCGTATGTTCACCCCGATTTTGAAATGCGCTTAGGCGAGATGCACCACAAACGCAGATACGATAACAGCATTAAGTGCTCATTCTATTTCTACGGCGATACGACCGATGCCGAGAAAACGACTGCGAAAAACGTAATGCAGGCGTTTATGGATAACTTCTGCGGAGAGATTAAAGATATAAGATTTTTTGACACCCTTGAGGAAATGGAGGGGATTGAGTTATGAAAATAGCGCTCATTAACGCATCACCCAAGCCCAGCCATTCGGGAAGCGGGAATCTCATGAAGGCGCTTGAAAAGGATTTTCCCAAAAGCGCAGATGTAAGATGTTTCGATTTTCATAAGAAGGAAATATCCGAGGAAACCTTGTATGAGCTTTATAAAACCGATGCATGGGTAATATTCACACCACTTTATGTTGATGCACTGCCCTCGCATCTGCTTAACTGCCTCGTACAGATTCAGCAGTCAAAGCCCAAAAAGAAGATAAATATTTACGGCGTCGTAAACTGCGGTTTTTATGAGGGTGAGCAGACGGAAACTGCCTTTGAGGTGCTTGAAAACTGGTGTACGCGCTGCGGCTTTGAGTTCTGCGGCGGCATAGGTATCGGCGGAGGTGGAATGCTGTCGGCTGTACCTAAGCTTGAGGACAAGAAGCATACAAAAATAGGAGTGCTCATCGAGTTTAAAGGTTTTGCCCGCAAGATCGCAAAGGGCAACGGCTATCCCGTCCACTTCACATCTGTCACCACGCCCCGAGCCATATATAAAGTAGGCGCGGAGGCAACATGGCGTATTCAGGTGCGTAAAAACGGAAACAAGCTGAAAGACCTGGGAAAAAAGTACTGAAAATACCATAAATGGCAAAATATCACAATTTGTGCTTGCAAATGTTGGAAATATGTATTAAACTGAAGTTGGAAGATATTTTATCTTTCTCACAATACCTTACAAATGGCTGTCGTGTAAAAGCGGCAGTCATTTGTGCTTATATGCGGACATGATGCAGAACAAAATAAAAGCACAGGAAGCTTTCCTGTGCTTTTCATTTCAGCAGATAGGCTGATTGTTGAAGTTTTCTGACATGAACTTTTCGTATTCCTGAATGTAGGGGAGCATGTGCTCACGCATGAGCTCGGGCCAGAGCAGGAAATAGTCGCCGAAGGGATTAATGACGGCGTGGTGATTCTTTTCAAGAATCATGGGGAGATAGTTGACGGCTTTCATAAGGGTGATGTCGGCATTTTCAGCCAGCCTGCCGCAATCATCGATTGAAGTAAACAGGGGAACGAAAACAGTATTGTCAAGTGTGAGGGTGATAACCTGAGTGTTTCCCTCGGCAACGCCTTTGGCAAAAGCGAGGAACAGGGGAGTCTTGCCAACATAGTCGAGAATTTCCTGAAGGGTGTTCTTGTCCTCGCCATTGGATAAATTGTATTTCTTGATGAGTGTTTTCAGCTTGTCGCGTGCAATCTGCTGTATTTCAATGCTTGCGTTGGGTGAATTCTGCATATATTTTACCTCTCTGTAAATTGTATAATAATATTATTATTTGATGATAATAGGGTGTTTTTTCAAAGCTCGATAGTTTTCAAATGCAAATTCAAACAATGCTTTTGAATCCAGAAAACGATACATCTTTCCCTCGGACGTTCCAAAATCATCTGTGGAGTTAAGATAAACCTGAATCAAATTGACATTGTTTTTTGTCGCAGACGAAACCAATGAATAGCCCTTACCTGTTTTTCCGGTCTTAACTCCGGTCGCATATATGTACCTTCTGTCGTTATTTCCGGCTTTTCTGTGGATCAGGGCGTTTGTATTTTGCAGCTTTATTTCCTTTTTGCTTGTTTTGCATGTATAGACGGTTGTGCCGACAATCTTATTGAAAAGCCGATTCTGCATGGCTTTCTGTGCGATCAGTGCCATGTCATATGCACAGGTCGTGTGCTTGGAGTTGAAGATGCCGTGCGGATTCACGAAGTGCGAACGCTCGCTGCAGCCAATCTCCTTTGCAAGCTCGTTCATTTCCTGCACAAATTCTTCGATGCTTCCGGAGCCCAGTATGGCAAGTGCTTCTGCGGCATCGTTACCGGAGGGCAGCATCAGACCGTATAGCAGGTCAATGATTCTGAGCTGTTCACCCTCTTCAATCCCCATCAGGCTATCATGTCCGATTACTTCTGGCACAGTTACCGTGGCTTCCAGATCGTCGAACTTTTTCAAAGCCAATAAGAAAGTCAATATCTTTGTCGTGCTTGCCGGATAGGTCTTTTGAAAGGCATTCTTGCTAATCAAAACCTTACCGGAATCTGCATCGACCATTACGTAATATCCGGCATGACACTCCGGCATCATATGAGATAAATCACTCTGTTTATTATCTCGTTTGTGAGATTTACCGCTGCGGTTCAATGCTTGCGTTTGGTGAGTCCTAAACATATTTTACCTCTCAGAATAATTTGAAAATATTATACCATTATAAATATACGTTGTCCATAACATGAGGGTTGCGAGGCTCAAAATGATAAAATTTCCTTAGCAAAAATTACATAAACCGACATGGAATATATGAAAAACGGCTGGAAAAGATAATAGCGGGCAAACAAAAAAGACCCAATTATGAAAAAGGAGATGTAAGAAAATGTCTAACAATTCCAGCAATCATCTTGTTGTTCCCGCAGCACGCGAGGCAATGGAAAAGTTCAAGATGGAAGCAGCCAATGAGATGGGCGTAAACCTCAAGCAGGGTTACAACGGCGACCTGACTTCCCGTCAGGCAGGCTCCATTGGCGGTCAGATGGTCAAGAAGATGATCGAGGCTTACGAGAACGGCCTTAAGTAAATCTGATAAAGAAAAAGATACCCGCCTTGTGACGGGTATCTTTTTTTATTGATAATCAATCGCGGTATTCAAATTCAAGGTCATAGATGCTGACGGTGTCGCCGTCCTTAATTCCCAGCTCCTCCATGCGCTCAAAAACGCCGGCTTCGCGGAGTACGCGGTCAAAATACATCATGCTCTCAGTGTCGTTGAAGTTTACGGAGCCCATGAGCTTCTGAATCCAGCCACCCTCGACAACCCATACATCATCGTACTGCTCAATAGTAAGGTTTTCGGATGTGTCGATAACGGGCTCGGGGGGAACATAGTCTGCCTCGAAGCGGATGACAGGGGGGAGTGCCTTCAGCTCTGCCGCTGCCAGCTTAACAAGCTCGCGTGTGCCCTCGTGGGTTGCGGCACTCATTTCAAAGAACTGATAGCCAAGCTCTTCAACATGGGCTTTGAGCTTTTCGATGTTCTCTCTGTCATCGCCGAGAAGGTCGCACTTGTTCGCGGCAACAATCATCTTGCGCTCGGCAAGCTCGGGACTGTATTCCTTAAGCTCGGCGTTAATCGCGTCGAAGTCCTCAACAGGGTCGCGTCCCTCACTACCCGAAACGTCAACAAGATGAATGAGAAGTCTGCATCTGTCTATGTGGCGCAGGAAATCGTGGCCGAGACCTGCACCCTCGGATGCACCCTCAATAATTCCGGGGATATCCGCCATGACGAAGGAGCTGCCCTCGTCAACGAATACAACACCGAGGTTGGGGAAGAGGGTGGTGAAGTGGTAGTTTGCAATCTTGGGATGAGCCTTGCTCACTACGGAAAGCAGTGTGCTCTTGCCAACATTGGGGAAGCCGACAAGACCGACATCCGCCAGAAGTTTGAGCTCGAGAGTTATGTCGTGGTCATCGCCGGGAAGACCGGGCTTTGCAAAACGGGGAACCTGACGTGTTGGGGTTGCGAAGTGCTTGTTGCCCCAGCCGCCCTTGCCGCCCTTTGCGGCAATCCAGTTTTCGCCATCGGACATGTCGTGCATGATGCCGCCGGTTTCGGTATCACGGACGAGAGTACCGCGGGGAACGCGGATATAAAGGCTTTCGCCGTCTTTGCCGGAACAGCGCTTGCCCGAGCCGTCCATGCCGTTTCCTGCTACATACTTGCGCTTGTAGCGGAAATCCATGAGGGTGGACATGTTGTCATCAACAACAAAGACAACATCGCCGCCCCTGCCGCCGTCGCCGCCGTCGGGGCCGCCTGCCGCAACGTACTTTTCGCGGTGGAATGAAACTGCGCCGTTGCCGCCGTTGCCTGCTTTTATTGTAATTCGTGCTTTATCAACAAAGGATGTAGCCATTTTTGCTCCTCCTTTTAAATCTCAAAATGATTTTAGGCAAAAACAATGCCGGACTAAACTGTCCGGCATTGAAAATCTTCATTTACTGAGCGATTTCTTCGTAAACAGAGACCTTTTTGCGGTCCTTGCCCATGCGCTCGAACTTTACCGTGCCGTCAACGAGGGCGAACAGGGTATCGTCCTTACCCTTACCAACGTTGGTACCGGGGTGGATTTTAGTTCC
>JAZLFI010000005.1:0-9704 GCA_045615725.1 Oscillospiraceae bacterium | reverse complement strand
GACATTGGAGGGGATTAACATGGGTCTTGTAGTTATCTGCCCAAACCCGTTTCGAGATATAAATCTTGAGCTTACAAGAAAATCAATAAAACTACTGAACGATGCAGGATATGAAACTGCGGTTTGCCCCGTTTTCGGCGGTGATGAGCCGGGCGCTATACCTGCCGATATCGAAACCACCGCATGGGATAAGGTCGCAAAGACTGCGTCTTTGTTTATCATCATCGGCGGTGACGGTACCGTTCTTAACACAGCTCGCTGCCTTGACCACTCGTCAACTCCCATGCTTGGCGTAAATCTCGGCACCAAGGGCTTTATGGCATCACTTGAGCCTAAGGATATTGAGAAAATACTTGATGCGGCGGAGGGAAACTTTGTATCAAGCCCCCGCATGATGATTGATGTTCAGCTTCTGCGCCGCGGGGAGATTATTTATTCCGAATGTGCGCTTAATGACGCGGTTATTCACGGCATGGGCGACTGCATTAAGCTCACTGCATGGTGCGACGGAGACAGAATTGTCAGCTTCTCGGGTGACGGTATTGTAGTTGCAACGCCCACTGGTTCAACGGGTTATTCAATGTCCGCAGGCGGCCCCATTGTTGAGCCGGAGGCAAAGAACATTCTTGTATCTCCCATATGCGCCCATGTTATAGGAGCTAAAAACTTTGTTCTCAGCTCCAAGCACAAAGTATCCGTCAAAGCTGAAAAAATACACGACAGACGCGCGTATCTTTCAGTTGACGGTGACGAGGGTGTTGAGATAGTTAACGACGATATCGTTGTTGTACAGCGCTCAGAGAAGTTTATTAATCTCATAAACATGGGAACAAGAAGCTTCTACGACCAGACATTTGATAAACTCTTATATAAAAACATTTAAGGAGGGCTAAGCTTGAAAACTTCAAGACAGGGTGTCATTCTGCAGATAATTGCTGAAAACGACATTGAAACACAAGCTCAGCTTATTAAGGCACTTGCTGAACGCGGCGTAAGCAGCACTCAGGCGACCTTATCCCGCGACATTAAAGACCTTCAGTTAGTTAAGGAGCTTGGCGAAAACGGCAAATACCGCTACGTTGTCAGCGGCAAGTCGAAAAACACCGATCACGAGGCAAGACTCAGGAAAATATTCCGCGAAAGCGTAACTTCATTCTGCGTTGCGCAGAACATTATTGTAATCAAAACCCTGCCCGGTCTTGCATCCGCGGCATGCTCAACGCTTGACACGATGCATATTGAAAACCTTGCAGGCACTCTCGCAGGCGACGATACCGCATTTATTGCAATGAAGGATAACGAATCCGCCGAGCATTTCTGCAAAATGATTGAAGAGATGGTGTAATCACACCCGGGAGCATCTATGCTTAATGAGTTACACATAGAAAACATAGCCGTTATTGAAAAGGCTGATATAGAATTCCATAAAGGCCTTACCGTTCTGACAGGTGAAACAGGCGCAGGCAAATCAATCATAGTTGACTCACTGAATGCCATTTTGGGCTCGCGCACGAGCAGAGAGCTTGTTAGGACAGGTGCGGAAAAAGGCCTTGTTTCCGCAGTGTTTGAAACTGAGCTTGCCGATAACTGGTGCAGAGAAAATGACATTGAGCCCGAGGAAGAACTGATAATCACACGTAAAATCAGCGCTGACGGCAAAAGCAGCTGCCGTGTATGCGGTGTGCCCGTATCAGTTTCACAGCTCAAGGAACTTGGAGCGCTTCTACTTGATATCCACGGTCAGAATGACGGCAGACAGCTAATGGACGAAGCCTGCCACATGTCTTATCTTGACGGTTTCGGCGATTACTCTGAGCTTATAGCAGCTCACAGCGAAAATTATTCCGCATATAAGGCATGCAAGAAAGAGATTAAGCGTCTGAGCATGGACGAGATTGAAAAAGCCCGTCTTGCCGACAGTCTCAAGTATCAGATCGAAGAGCTTGAGAACGCAAATCTCAAAGCAGGGGAAGAGGATGAGCTTTCTTCAAAGCGTGATATCCTCCGAAACTCGGAAAAGCTTACCGAAGCTGTTGATACATCCTACAACGCGCTTTACGGCGGAGATGAAAATGCAATATCTCTCACCGACGAAGCCGCGGCACTTATGAACAAGGCGGCGATGATAACGGACGAGCTCAGCGAGGTATCTTCCATTATCGAAAACGCTTCGTCGCTCCTCTTTGATGCGGCCGAGCGTATCCGCGATTTCCGCGACAGCCTTGATTTTTCACCTGATGAATATGACAATATTGAGAGCAGACTCTCGCTTCTGAGAAAGCTCCGCAGAAAATACAATATGGATGAAGAGCAGATGCTTGAACATATCGACATCTGCCGCAAAAAGCTTGACGAGCTTGAATACTCCGACGATATGCTCATAAAGCTTAATAAGGAGCTCAATAAGCTCACTGAAAGCTGTAAAGCGTCCGCTAAGGCACTTTCCGATGCACGCAAATCAGCGGGACTTCAGCTTGAAAAGCGCATTACGGACGAGCTGCGCGAGCTGAGCATGCCTTCAGTCAGATTCAAAGTTGCGGTTGAGCCGCTTGACACCGAGCCCGGCTTTGATGCAAACGGCTGTGATGATGTCCGCTTCCTCATTTCCGCAAACGCAGGTATGGAGCTCGGAAGAATAAGCAAGATTGCCTCGGGCGGCGAGCTCAGCCGAATTATGCTTGCGATGAAAACCGTTTTTTCAAAGAACGATACCGTCGAAACGCTTATATTCGATGAAATTGATACGGGTGTTTCGGGTATTGCGGCTCAGAGAGTCGGCGAAAAGATGTCTGACCTTTCCGTAGGCAAGCAGGTCCTCTGCATTACGCATCTGCCGCAGATTGCCGCCCTTGCGGACAATCACAACCTCATTGTAAAGACCGAGCGCGGCGGCAAGACCTACACTGAGGTTAATGAGCTTGACCGAAAGGGCAGAGGTGAAGAGCTTGCGCGACTCTACGGCGGCGATAACATCACCGAGCTTGTCCTTGCAAGCGCCGAGGAACAGCTTGAAAAAGCCGACAAATATAAGCTGAGCAGGAGATAATATGGATATTAAAGAACTTGCAAACGAGTATCACGATAAAGGCTATAACTGCGCGCAGGCAGTTTTATGTGCTCTGTCTGATTATACAGGGCTCAAAGAGAAAACCGCCCTTGCAATAGCCGCAGGCTTTGGCGGCGGACTGCGTTCGGGTGAGGTGTGCGGTGCAATTTCAGGCGCGGTAATGGCGCTTGGAATTGCGTTTCCTTTTACCGATAGCACCGATACAGAAGCGAAGGACAAGATTGCAGTCCTTGCAAAGGAATGTGTTGCCGCAGGAAATGAAAAATTCGGCTGTGTTAATTGCAGTGAGCTGAAAGGCGATAAGGCAAAATGTCCTTACTATATAAGCGAAATGGCCGCAATTGCGGAAGAAATGATAAATAATAATAAATAAACATATAGGAGATAAATCATGGGAATTTATGAAGAACTCGTTGCCCGCGGACTCATCGCCCAGGTAACAAATGAAGACGAAATCAGAGAAATGGTCAATAACGGTAAGGCCACTTTCTATATCGGCTTTGACTGCACCGCAGACTCTCTGCATGTCGGTCACTTCATGGCTCTTTGCCTTATGAAGCGTCTGCAGATGGCAGGCAATAAGCCCATTGCTCTTATCGGCGACGGCACCACCCTCATCGGTGACCCCTCGGGCCGTACCGATATGCGTCAGATGCTCACCGAGGAAGCAATTCAGCATAACGCAGAATGCTTCAAGCGTCAGATGGAAAAGTTCATTGACTTTAACGACGGCAAAGCGCTTATGCTGAGAAACTCCGAATGGCTCAAGCCCCTCAACTACATTGAAGTTCTCCGCGAGGTCGGTGCATGCTTCTCCGTAAACAACATGCTCCGCGCAGAGTGCTACAAACAGCGCATGGAAAAGGGCCTCAGCTTCCTCGAGTTTAACTATATGATTATGCAGTCTTACGACTTCTACTACATGTATCAGCATTACGGCTGCAATATGCAGTTCGGCGGCAACGACCAGTGGAGCAATATGCTCGGCGGTACCGAGCTTATCCGCCGCAAGCTGGGCGAGGACGCACACGCAATGACCATCACTCTGCTTCTCAACTCCGAGGGCAAGAAGATGGGCAAGACCGCATCAGGCGCAGTATGGCTCGATCCCAACAAGACAAGCCCCTTCGAATTCTATCAGTACTGGCGCAACGTCGGTGACGACGATGTTCTCAAGTGCATCCGCATGCTGACCTTCCTGCCTCTCGAGCAGATTGACGAGATGGACAAGTGGGAAGGCAGTCAGCTTAACAAGGCAAAGGAAATTCTTGCATACGAGCTCACCGCACTTGTACACGGCGACGAGGAAGCAAAGAACGCAGAAGCAAGCGCAAAGGCACTCTTCGGCGGCGCAGGTGACAGTCAGAACATGCCCTGCACCGAGATAAGCGACGCTGACCTCGTTGACGGTGCTATGGATATAATGACCGCACTGGTTAAGACAGGTCTCTGCGCATCCAAGTCCGACGCACGAAGAAACGTTCAGCAGGGCGGTGTAAGCGCAGACGATGCAAAGGTAACCGATATCTCCAAGGTATTTACCGCTGATGAGCTTAAAAACGGCATTATTCTCAAGCGCGGTAAGAAGAACTTCAACAAAATCATACTTAAATAAATCGAGGGTTTAAAATGTCTATAGAAAAGGGAAGAGAATATTTCAGACAGTTCGGAATGGAAGACAGAGTGCAGGAATTCACAGTTTCAAGCGCAACGGTTGAGCTTGCGGCACTGGCACTCGGTGTTGAGGGTGCAAGAATAGCAAAGACACTTTCTTTCAAGAAAGACGACAGCTGCATACTCATTCTTGCGGCAGGCGATGCACGCATCGACAACCGCAAGTTCAAGGATAAGTTCCACATGAAGGCTAAAATGCCCTCTGCTGAGGAGGTTTTAGAGCTCGTCGGTCATCCCGTCGGCGGTGTTTGCCCCTTCGGAATTAACGACGGCATTGACGTATATCTCGATGAAAGCCTCAAGCGCTTCGAGACCGTATTTCCCGCAGTCGGAAGCCCCAGCAGTGCAATAGAGCTTAATCTTGATGAGCTTTTCAAGTACTCCAACGCGCTGGAATGGATTGACGTCTGCAAGCTGCCCGAACCTGAGGCAGAAGCCTGATTAATACGAACAGAGAGAAAACGCAGGTTTTCTCTCTGTTTTCAATTTATTCACTTGATTAACAAGATATGGTGTTGTATAATGTATTTTGCAGAAATTTTTGCATAAATATATTACATTCAAGGTGGTAACCGATATGATAAAGATAGCTCCGTCCATTCTTTCCGCAGATTTTTCAAGGCTGGGTGCGGAAATTGAAGATATTAAAGCAGGCGGAGCGGACTATGTGCATTTCGACGTAATGGACGGCGAGTTTGTGCCCAATATCTCCATCGGAGTTCCCGTGCTCAAATCTATCAGAAAGTCCACCGATATGTTTCTCGATGTTCATCTTATGATTGACCGTCCAGTAAGATATGCAGAAGTTTTCTGCAAAAGCGGCGCAGACCTTGTTATGTTCCACGTTGAAGCCGATACACCGGAGAAAATTTCCGAGGCTATCGATATAGTTAAAGCAAACGGCAAGAAGGTGGGTCTTTCCGTAAAGCCCAAAACTCCCGCAGAAGCTCTCTATCCTTTTATTGACCGCCTTGATATGGTGCTCGTTATGACGGTTGAGCCGGGATTCGGCGGGCAGAGCTTTATGGCTGACCAGCTTCCTAAGATTAAGCAGCTGCGCGAGGTAATTGATGCCCACGGTTTTGACTGCGAGCTCGAGGTTGACGGAGGTATTTCCCCGGAAACCGCAAAGCTTGTCAAGGAAGCAGGCGCAAACGTTCTGGTTGCAGGCAGTGCCGTATTCGGCAAGCCCGACCGTGCCGCAGTTATTGAAGCAATAAGAAACGCATAATTCGGAGAGATATAAAATGTCCTTTTTTCCTGCATCACTTGAAAACCTGATAGATAAGTTCGCGGCTCTGCCCGGAATCGGCAGAAAAAGCGCACAGCGCCTTGCTTTCCATGTACTGTCCCTGCCCGAAGGTGAGGCGGAAAGCTTCGCAAACGCTATTTTAGAGGCTAAGAAGAGCGTTTGCTGCTGCAAGGTGTGTCAGAATCTCACCGAGGGTGAGGTATGCTCAATCTGCGCAAGTGACAGGAGAGACAAATCCACCGTATGCGTAGTATCAGAACCCAGAGACGTTCTGTCCATTGAACGCAGTCACGAATATGACGGTGTGTACCATGTTCTGCACGGCGTTCTTTCACCCATAAGCCACGTAGGTCCCGACGATATTAAAATTAAAGAGCTGCTTCAGCGAGTCACCGACGATGACAGCGAAATCAGCGAAATCATAATGGCCACAAACCCCGATACCGAGGGCGAGGCCACCGCTATGTATATATCAAGACTCTTAAAGCCTTTTGACATCAAGGTAACCCGTCTTGCATACGGAATCCCCGTCGGTTCAAATCTCGAGTTTGCCGACGATGCAACGCTTTTGCGTGCAATTGAAGGCCGTATTGAAATGTGATATTACGGCTATAATTAATCAGGACTTAAGCGTAGTTTTACGCAATTAATATTTAAACCACAGCAAGTACATACGGAATATGTTAGGGGGAATACCGCGCCGCAGACTGCGATTCAGGGCAGAATGCGTCGGGGGTCCTTCTGCTTTGCATTTCCGAAAAGCCAAATTCAGGAACAGGAGTAATTATGACACCTAAAATCAGAATAATCCCTTTAGGCGGTTTAGGCGAAATCGGTAAGAACATGACCGCTTTTGAATGCGGTACTGATATTATCGTCGTTGACTGCGGTCTCGGCTTTCCCGATGAGCAGATGTACGGCATTGATATTGTCATACCCGATATTTCATATCTAAAAGCAAACGCCGACCGCATACGCGCTATAATCCTTACCCACGGTCACGAAGACCATATAGGCGCAATACCTTATGTCATGCGTGAGCTTGACGTACCCATTTACGCAACACCGCTCACAGCGGCACTTATCGAGCTGAAGCTTGAAGAGCACGACATGCTCTATAACACCCAGATTTTCACCCGCAAGGCAGGGGACAGCTTCCGCTTAGGCTGTTTCACTGTTGAATTTATCAACGTAAACCACAGTATTGCCGATGCGGTTGCGCTTGCAATCAAAACACCTCTCGGCACTATCGTTCACACCGGCGACTTCAAGATTGACGTCACTCCCATTGAGGGCAGCATGATTGACCTGCCGCGCCTCGGTCAGCTGGGTAATGAAGGTGTTCTGGCACTGCTCAGCGATTCAACAAACGTTGAAAAGCCCGGTCATTCCGATTCAGAAATGAAAGTCGGCGAAACCTTTGATAAGCTGTTTAAAAACTGCGACCAGCGTATTATCATAACAACCTTTGCGTCCAACGTTCACCGCCTTCAGCAGATAATTAACGTTGCCGCAAAATATAAGCGCAAGGTTGCTGTGTCCGGCAGAAGCATGGAAAATATTCTCCGTGTTGCAACAGTGCTCGGCCATCTTAATGTCCCCGACGATGTCCTTGTAGACATTAATCAGATTAATAAGCTTCCCAAGAATAAAGCCGTTATCATATCAACGGGCAGTCAGGGCGAATCCATGTCAGCACTCTACCGCATGGCATTCTCTGAGCACCGCCAGATTAACATTGAACCCGGCGACAGAGTCATCATTTCCGCATCAGCAATCCCCGGAAACGAGAATATGATTTCCAAGGTTATTGACGAGCTTTTCCATAAGGGTGCCGAGGTCATTTATGACCGCCATACCGACCTGCATGTATCTGGTCACGCATCCCAGGAAGAGCAGAAGATGATGCTCGCTCTCGTAAAGCCCAAATACTTCATACCCGTTCACGGCGAATACAGAATGCTTGTTAAGCATGCTGAGCTCGGCAAAGTCATGGGTGTTGAGCCTAAGAATATTGTCATCGGCGAAAACGGCAAGGTTATTGAAATCTCTAAGAAATCAATCAAGATTAACGGCAATGTTCAGGCAGGCGCCGTCATGGTTGACGGTACGGGTGTCGGCGATGTCGGCTCTGTCGTCATGCGCGACAGACACAGACTTGCCGAGGACGGCATGGTCGTTGTCGTCGTAACGCTTTCTTCTTATGATAACAGACTGCTCTGCGAGCCCGAAATTCTTACACGAGGCTTCATATACGTTAAGGAAGCGGAGAGTATGCTTGAAGAACTCCGAAGAGTCACCAGGGAATCTGTGGAGGCCTGCGAGGATATGGGCATTACCGATTGGGCGGCAATAAAGAGCCGCATCAAGAGCAATGTTTCCAGCTATCTTTACAAAACAACTAAGCGCAGTCCCATGATTCTGCCGCTCATATCCGAAGTATGAGTATCCCGCTTTTTGACTGCCACTGCGATACGATTGTTGCGGCATCTTTAGCAGGTGAGGGGCTGAGAAAAAACTCTCTGCACCTCGATTTGGAGAGGCTATCAAAATATTCTCCCGCAGCACAGGTGTTTGCCATTTGCACTGAATTTTTGGATGATGCAAAATGCAGTGCAGACATGTATATTAATAAACTTAAAACCGAAATCAAAAAGAATTCAGACATAGTCAAACTGTGTCTGAATTCTGCGGATTTGGACGAAGCAATACATAGCAGCAAGGTTGCAGCGTTCATATCGGTCGAGGGTGCCGAGCAGATTTCCTCAGCAGAGGAAGCCTATAACGCAGGTGTTCGCATTATCCATCCGACGTGGAACAACGATAATGATATCTGCGGCGCGGAAATGGGAAGCGGTGCAGGTCTTAGCGAATACGGCAGAGAGTTTGTACGTAAGGCGCAGGCACTCGGTATTGTGCTTGATATGTCGCATATATCCGTCCGCGGCTTCTGGGATGTTTTAGAGCTTGCCGAAAAGCCCGTCATCGCTGGTCATTCAAATTCAAAGAAGCTCTGCAATCATCCCCGTAACCTGAGCGATGAGCAATTTGTTGCGCTTATAAAAATCGGCGGCGGTGCGGGTATTAATCTCTATCCCGAGTTTCTCGGTTTTAACCGCGATATCGATGCGGTTATTGCCCATATCGAGCATTTTCTCTCTCTCGGCGGCGAGAAGGCTGTATTTCTCGGCTGTGATTTTGACGGCATCGAGATAACTCCCGAGGGAATAAACGGCGTAGAAGACCTTGAGAAGCTTTATAACGCACTTCTCAAAAGAAACTATAACGAAGCGCTTGTTCGTGATATTTTCTTTAACAACATATACGAAATTATAAGGAGAACGCTGTGAACATTCAGATATTCGGCAAATCAAAATGCTTTGATACCAAGAAAGCGGAGCGTTATTTCAAGGAACGCAGAATAAAATATCAGTTTGTCGATGTTATTAAGTTCGGCATGAGCAGGGGAGAACTGAACTCTGTCAAGAATGCCGTCGGTCTGGACGCAATTATTGACGAAAAGGATATTGATTATCCCATGATTCAATATCTTGCATCAAACGAAGCAAAGCTCGACAAGCTCTTTGAATGCCCCTATCTCATCAAAACACCCATTGTCAGAAACGGCAAGCAGGCGACCGTAGGGTATCAGCCCGACGTGTGGGCAAAGTGGGAGTAACATATGACCGACGCAAATAAAGTCTTTGAATT
>JAZLFI010000004.1:0-4970 GCA_045615725.1 Oscillospiraceae bacterium | reverse complement strand
AGCCATTTGACGTCCTTTTTCGTCGTACCTAAAATCAGCTTCCACGTGACCTTGAAAACTCCCGCGAGCAGGCTTATTATCGCGCCGATGAGAAACAGCGTGCTGTCAAAGCCCGCGCTTATCATGATTATTGCCGCGCCGAACGCGACAACGGGAATGAAATCGACCAATGCAAGTGACAGTGTGAATTCTTCCATATAAATTCTCCTTAAAGATCTTTACTGAATACTATAATACAAATTGACTAAAATTGCAATTCGTGATAAATTTAGTACATTAAATTAAGTTAGAGGATTCAGATGTGAATAAGAAAGAATTAAAGCAAAGCCGCGTACAGCTTTTCCGCGATGCGGCGAATTTCAAGCCCACGGAGAGAATACCCCATTTCTCCGCGGCGGTCACATGGAAGGTCTTTGACGCAGGCCATACCCTCGACGAGGCTATGACGAATTTCGCCGTCATGGAACAGTGCGTGCGCCATTTTCTCGATACCTACCCCGTGGACGGAATTCTGGATACGGGCATCCGCAACCAGTTTAACGTGACCGAGGCATTCGGCGAGGGTGGATATTATTACTACACCCCCGACATGGTCGGCATCCATGACCATGCCCACTGCACTGTGGACACTCTCATGGAATATCTCGAAAACCCCGAGAAGTACATATGGGAGAAAATCCTGCCGAACAAATACGGCGAAAGCTGGGCAAAGAAAACCAAGGCCGACTGGAAGCGTACATTCAAAGAGTATATGAACTATACAAAGTTCATTATCCACATGGGCTCGGTGACGGGCAAAGAATACGGCATCCCCGGTCTTGCGCCGAATAACCCCATGACAGGCACAATTAACTTCGGCATTGAGGAGCTGGAAGCAAATCTTCTCGGCATAAAACAGCTTTCAATCGCCATGCGCCGAAACGCAGACCTCATCGAGGAGTTCTGCAAAAAGTGGGATGAGGGGCACATTGACCCCATAATTGAAAAGATTAAATCGGGCGACGGCCCTAATTATAAATACTGCTTCGATGCATCCATTATGATGCTTGCTCATAACATCATGAGCCCCAAGCAGTTTGAGCGCTTTTACTGGCCGAGCCTTAAAAGACTTCTCGACGCATATGCGGAAAAGGGCATGAACGTCCGCATTTTCGCCGAGGGCAGTATCATGCGCTACGTGGATTATTTCAAGGACTACCCCAAGGGTGTCATCACCCTGCATCTTGAGCAGGACGACCCCTTTGAAATCCGCGAGAAGCTTCCCAACGTGGCAATCATGGGCGGCATGACGACGGATTTGCTGGCAAACGGCACTCCCGAAGAATGCGTTGCCTACGCAAAGAAACTCTGCGATGAGCTGGGCAAGGACGGCGGCTTCATCTTCAGCGAAAACAAGATGCTGTCCTACCGCAACGATGCAAAGGCCGAGAACATGGCGGCTGTCTGCGACTTTATAAACGATTACAGAATGGGAGGCGATAAAGATGGAGAATAAATACCTTTCCTACCCCGAGGGTTACAACAAGCTCATGAAGGATATTATTCCCTTCTATATGCGCCCCATGAAAGATAAACTTATGCGACTCTTACTGACTATACTTACCGACGGCTAAGGAGGATTTAAAAATGGATTATAAAGAAATTACCGCCGCAATGCAGGAGCTCGACGAGGACAGCCTGCTTGAACTTATGAACGGCGTTATGTCCGGCGACGGAGATGCAATCGAAGCCCTCAACGCATGCCAGGCAGGCATGGAAGAGGTGGGCAATCTCTTTGAAGAGGGCGAATATTTTGTCGGCGACCTTATTTACGCAGGCGAGATTATGACTCAGGCTGTTGAAATCATAAAGCCCGCACTTTCCGCAGGCGAAGGTGGCAGCATGGGCAAGATGATTCTCTGCACCGTAAAGGACGACCTTCACGATATCGGCAAAAACATCGTAAAAACTCTGCTTGAGGCAGGCGGCTTTGAGGTTCTTGACCTGGGCGTTGACACTTCCGCGGAAAAGATTGTCGAAACCGCAAAGGCCGAGGGCATTAAGATTGTCGCTCTCAGCGGCGTTCTCACTCTGGCGCTTGACTCCATGAAGGCGGTTGTCGAGGCATTCGATGCCGCAGGCATGAGAAACGAAGTTAAGATTATCGTCGGCGGCGCTCCCGTAAACGAAAGCTCCGCAAAGAACATAGGCGCTGACGCATGGGCAAGCAGTCCTCAGAAGACTGTTTCCATCTGCCGCGGCTGGGCTGAGGAGGCATAAGCATGGCAAAATGCACTCTGCTGGACGGCTCGGCGGGAACTGCTCTGTGGGCCATGGCAGAGGCCGCAGGCGTAGAGCGCGCGCCCGTCTGGAGATATAACATCGAGCACCCCGAGTTTGTCCTCAAGCTTCACAAAAGCTATATAATCGCGGGCTGTGAGATGATTCAGGCAAACACCTTTGACGCAAACCGCTATAACGTTCAGCGCTCCTCGGACTACTCCGTAACCGAGGTCGTAACCGCGGCTGTAAAGCTTGCAAAGAAGGCAACCGCGGGAACAGCTGTCAAGGTCTATGCGCCTTTCGGACCTCTACCCATTCTTCTCAAGCCCTACGGTCCTGCCACCGAGGAAGATGCTGAAGATATCTATACCGAGCTTGCAAGCGCCGCAGTAAATGCGGGTGCCGATGCAATCATGCTGGAAACATTTCTGGATGTAAAAATGATGGCTATCGCGGCGAAAGCGGCAAAGCGCTTCGGCGTTCCCGTAATCTGCTCCATGACCTTTGAAAAGCGCCACCGCACCCTTATGGGTGACTCGGTGGAAAAGATTGTGAACACCCTCACTCCCCTTGGCGTTGACGGCGTCGGAATAAACTGCTCCGCAGGTCCCGTGGAAGCCCTTGAGATTATTAAGGAATACCGCGAGAAAACCGACCTTCCCCTTTACTTCAAGCCCAACGCTGGCTTTGGCGAAAACGATTCTGCCCAGCAGTTTGCAAAGGATGTCGCACCTGCGCTCAGCTTCGTAAGCTATATCGGCGGATGCTGCGGCACCAATGCCGAGTACATAAAGGAAATCAAAAAACTTCTGTGAAAAACTTTAATTTAAGCGTAAAAAACGGCGGCAGTTATGCCGCCGTTTGCGCAACGGGCGAAAACAGCATACTGGATGCGCTGAGAAGTGCAGGCTGTGCCGCAGTTTCCGCACCCTGCGGGGGTCGCGGTGTCTGCGGTAAATGCGCCGTGCATGTAAAGGGCAAAGTGCGCAACTTGGAAACAGGCGAGATTGCCGAAGTTGACGGCACTGTACTTTCCTGCCGCTATGCTCCAGCATCCGACTGCGAGATTGAAATATCCGCAACCGCCATGGACATCGAAGCCGCCGAAAACGTAAAGCTTTGTGGCAGCGGTGAGGGCAAAGGTCTTGCGGTGGATATCGGCACGACCACAATCGCCATGTCCCTTTATGATTTAACTACAGGCGAACGCATCGCGCAGAAAAGCGCGCGAAATAATCAGGGCACATTTGGCGCGGATGTCATAAGCCGCATTGAGCATTGCAGAAAAAGCAATGCGGATGCACTTTTCACCTGCCTTGACAGTCAGCTTTCCGAAATGTGCAAAGACTTCGGCGAAATTACAAAAGCCGCAATCGTCGGCAACACCGTCATGGAGCATTTTGCCGCACGGCTTGACCCCACTCCCCTTGCCGTTCCGCCATTCACCGCCCGAAGCCTTTTCGGCGAGCACAGACAGCATAAGGCCACCGACATCTATCTTGCAAAATGCGTTTCCGCATACGTCGGCGGCGATATTCTTGCGGGCATGCTTGCCTGCAATTTGCAGGATGAAGCCGACACGGTTTTATACGTCGATATCGGCACAAACGGGGAGATTGTCCTCGGAAACCGCGAGGGCTTTTCGTGCTGCGCAACCGCCGCAGGTCCCGCCTTTGAGGGTGCGGAAATTGAATGCGGCATGAGCGCAGAAGTTGGCGCAATCGACGCGGTCTGGTCAGAAAACGGCGAGGTTTTCACCCATGTTATCGGCGAAACGGAAGCTCGCGGCATCTGCGGAAGCGGACTAATAGACGCCGTCGCCGTCATGCTGGATAATAAAATCATCGGCAGAAGCGGCAGATTTATAAAGGTCTTCACCGAAGTCGGCGGAGTCAAGGCATATAAGCTTTCCGACAGTGTTTACATCACCGCCCACGACGTGCATAAAATTCAGCTTGCAAAGGCGGCAATCCGCGCAGGCATCGAAACTCTCGCGGGAAAATGCGATGTTTCCAAGCTCATAATCGCAGGCGGCTTCGGCAAGCACATTAACACTGAAAACGCCGTGAAAATCGGGCTCATCCCCGAATTTTGCGCAGAAAAAATCCGACAGGCGGGCAACGCCGCCGCTTTGGGTGCGGCATTGCTTCTCGAGTCGGATAACGAGATTAAATTAAATGAGCTTTATGAAAAATGCAGCTATGTTGACCTTTCCTCCTCCGAGGAATTTTCGAAGCTCTATATCGAAAACCTCAACTTTTAAGGCCGCTCAACATCCTTAACATTTTTCTCAAACTTGCTTCTCGGCCCCATGACCTCATGTCCGCAACCGAGACAGCGGAGCTTAAAATCAGCACCTATACGCAGCACCTCCCAGCGTTTTTCGCCGCAGGGGTGCTGTTTTTTCATTGTGAGGATATCGCCCACCTGAATGTCCATTATTTCTTTATGCCCTCCCAGTAATTCTTAAATGCCTGCTCGTTTTTGTTGTCGCCGTACTCATAGTAGCGCGCGTTTTTGAGAACGTCGGGCAGATACTGCTGCCTAACCCAGTGGTTGGGATAGTCGTGGGGATATTTATAGCCCTGCTCCCGCTCAAAGCCCGTGCCGTCGGCATGGACGTTCTGAAGCTCGCGGGGGAATGGCCCCGTTTTGCCTGCGCGAACATCTGAAATTGCCGAGTCAATGGACATGACAACGGAGTTTGA
>JAZLFI010000003.1:0-3964 GCA_045615725.1 Oscillospiraceae bacterium | reverse complement strand
CATGCGCGGCTCCCACGAGAACGGCGATATCTTCTTCCAGAACCGCGAAGCATCCAACAAGTACTACGAAGCAGTTCCCGAGATAGTTGAAGAGTACATGGGCAAGGTTAACGCAAAGCTCGGTACCGACTATCAGCTGTTTAACTACTATGGCGCACCCGATGCAGAACGCGTCATCGTTGCAATGGGCTCTATCTGCGATGTTGCGGAAGAAGTTATTGACTACCTCATGGCAAAGGGCGAAAAGGTCGGCCTCGTAAAGGTAAGACTTTACCGTCCCTTCCGTGCTGACAAGCTTCTTGCCGCTATCCCCGAAACATGCAAGAAGATTGCAGTCCTCGACCGTACCAAGGAACCCGGCGCACAGGGCGAGCCTCTGTACCTCGACGTTGTAACCGCGGTTGCAAACGCAGGCCGCAACATTAAGGTCTGCGGCGGACGCTACGGCCTCGGCTCCAAGGATACTCCTCCTGCAAGCGTATTCGCAGTATACACCGAGCTGGAAAAGGATGAGCCCAAGCGCCAGTTCACCATCGGCATCGTTGACGACGTAACAAACCTCAGCCTTCCCGAAGTTGAAGCACCCTCCACCGCAGCAGAAGGCACTGTTGAGTGCAAGTTCTGGGGCCTCGGCGGCGACGGCACTGTCGGTGCAAACAAGAACTCCATCAAGATTATCGGCGACCATACCGATAAGAATGTTCAGGCATACTTCCAGTATGACTCCAAGAAGACCGGCGGCGTCACCATTTCCCACCTGAGATTCGGCGACAAGGCCATTAAGAGCCCCTACTATATCAACAAGGCTGACTTCGTTGCATGCCATGTTCCCGCATACATTACCAAGGGCTTCCCCATTGTCCGCGACGTAAAGCCCGGCGGCGTATTCCTTATCAACTGCCAGTGGAGCTTTGAGGAACTGGAAGAGCATCTTGATGCAGCATCCAAGCGCTACATAGCAAAGAACAATATTCAGCTTTACATGATTAACGCAATCGACCTTGCTCAGAAGATAGGCATGGGCAAGCGCACCAATACCATCCTTCAGTCCGCATTCTTCACCCTGGCAAAGGTTATCCCCCAGGATGACGCAATCAAGTACATGAAGGAAAAGGCAACTGCATCCTACCTGAAGAAGGGCCAGGACGTTGTTGATATGAACCACAACGCAATCGATGCAGGCGCAACCGCATTCGTCAAGGTTGACGTTCCCGCAGCATGGGCAGAAGCAGTCGACAAGGCTGACGACAAGGTCGTTGAGGGCCGCGAGAAGACCGTCAAGATGGTTAAGGATATCCTTAATCCCGTCGGCAAGATGGACGGCGACTCCCTCCCCGTATCCGCATTCGTTGACCACGCAGACGGCACCTTCCAGCTGGGCGCATCCGCATACGAGAAGCGCGGCGTTTCCGCATTCGTTCCCGTATGGTATGAAGACCGCTGTGTACAGTGCAACAACTGCGCATTCGTTTGCCCCCACGCAACTCTCCGTCCCTTCGCTCTGAGCGAAGAGGAAGCAAAGAATGCTCCCGAAGCTGCAAAGATTCAGCCTATCAAGGTTGGCAAGGGCAAGGGCGAATATCAGTTCACCATGGCAATTTCTCCTCTGGACTGCATGGGCTGCGGCGTATGTGTAACCCAGTGCGGTACCCACGCTCTTGAGATGGTTCCCATGGAGAGCCAGCTTCCCCAGCAGGAAGTATTTGATTACTGCGTAAAGAACGTTGCAGATAAGCCCGAAATGTTCAAGGCAGACAACGTTAAGTTCAGCCAGTTCAAGACTCCTCACCTCGAGTTCAGCGGCTCCTGCGCAGGCTGTGCAGAAACCAGCTATGCCCGCCTCGTAACTCAGCTTTACGGCGACCACATGATGATTTCCAATGCAACCGGTTGTTCCTCCATCTGGGGCGGCCCCGCAGCAACCTCTCCTTACAATGTAAACGCAGAGGGCAAGGGTCCTGCATGGGCAAACAGCCTGTTCGAGGATAACGCAGAGCACGGCCTCGGCATGTACCTCGGCCAGAAGAAGATTCGCGACGACCTGAAGGTTACCATCGAAAAGATAGCAAACGAGGGCAAGGACGAAGAGATCAAGGCTGCAGCGGCAGAATACATTGCAACCTACAACGACGGCAACGCAAACCAGGCAGCTTCCAAGAAGCTCATTGAGCTCCTTGAGGCACATGACTGCGGCTGCGAAAATCGCAAGAAGGTTCTTGCTGGCAAGGATTACCTCAACAAGAAGAGCATGTGGATCTTCGGCGGCGACGGCTGGGCATTCGATATCGGCTTCGGCGGTGTTGACCATGTCCTCGCAAGCGGCGAAGACGTCAACATCTTCGTATTCAACACCGAGGTTTATTCCAACACCGGCGGCCAGGCATCCAAGGCTTCCAACATTGGCCAGGTTGCACAGTTCGCAGCAGCAGGCAAGGAAATCAAGTCCAAGTCCCTTGCTGAGATCGCAATGAGCTACGGTTACGTCTACGTTGCACAGATCGCAATGGGCGCAAACAAGGTTCAGACTCTGAAGGCAATCACCGAGGCAGAGGCATATCCCGGCCCCTCCATCATCATCGCATACGCACCCTGCGAGATGCACTCCATCAAGGGTGGCATGACCAATTGCCAGAGCGAGATGAAGAAGGCTGTTGACTGCGGTTACTGGAACCTGTTCCGCTACAATCCCGCAGCAGAGGCAGAGAAGTTCTCCCTCGACTCCAAGGAGCCCGCAGACGGTTACCGTGAGTTCCTCATGAACGAGGCGCGTTACAGCCGCCTGACCCGCGAGTTCCCCGAGCGTGCAGATACTCTGTTCGAGGCATCCGAAGAAAACGCAAAGGCGCGCTATGAGCACCTGCAGCGTCTTATTGAGATGTACAAGTAATTTTAAAGCAATAAAAAAACACGGTAGCATTTGCTACCGTGTTTTTTTATGAAAAATTATTCTGCGTCAGTCGCCCAGAACATGGAGTCGTCGTTTTTAATCCACTCTTCGACATCGATGATGCGGAAGGAGGTTTTGCCGGTGCGGATTATGACCTTGGCAATGCCTGCGTTTATAATCTGTCGCTTGCACATAGAGCAGCTCATCGCATCGGTGAGAAGCTCATGGGTCTGAGCATCGCGACCTACGAGGTAAATGGTTGCGCCCAGCATATCGCGGCGGGATGCGGAGATTATTGCATTTGCCTCGGCGTGAACACTGCGGCAAAGCTCGTAACGTTCGCCGGAGGGGATTTTCATCTCGACTCTTGCGCAGCGGCCTGCGTCAGAGCAGTTTATTCTGCCGCGGGGAGCACCGTTGTAGCCGGTGGAGATTATCTCATCGTTGCGGACAATGATAGCGCCGTACATACGTCTGAGGCAGGTGGAGCGCTGCAGAACGGAGTCAGCTATATCAAGATAGTAATTTTCCTTGCTGGTGCGGTTATCCATAGGTGATTACCTCCGAAAATTTCGATAATGTAATAATGGTAACGATAATGTCGGACTTTGTCAAGCACTAACACTCTTTTTTATATGATTTCCGAGGATTTCAGATACCTCGGAGATGGTTACAAAGGCACTTACATCAGCTTCATTTATTATACGCTTGAACTCATTGAGCTCAACGCGAGTTATGACACAGTAAAGAACGGTTTTCTGACTTCCGCTGACAAGTCCCTCCGCCGAGATAAAGGTGCAGGTGCGGCCGAGGCGTCTGTGAATTTCTTCGGCGAGTGTATCGGCCCGCTCGGTGATTATCATGGCGGCCTTTGCCTGCTCCATGCCTTCTTCAACCATGTCGATGATTTTAAAGGTTATGAAATATGTAAGCAGAGAAAGAAGAGCTCTGTCCCAGCCGAAAAGGATGCCGGCTATGCAGTAAATGCCGATGTTTATGATGAATATTATGCCGCCTGTTGAAAAACTGACTTTTTTTGAAAGAAGCATGGCGGCAATTTCGGTACCGTCGAGGCAG
>JAZLFI010000002.1:0-5414 GCA_045615725.1 Oscillospiraceae bacterium | reverse complement strand
AAACATGAACGCAAAAGAGGAAATACTCCGCGCAACAACTGCCGAACAGCGCAGAACGGGAACACTTGAGTGGCTTCAGAAAGCGCTTGAGCTTCCTTCATATCCTGAGCGCATTGAAGCATTTGACGTATCAAACTTAGGCGATACGGGCATAGTCGCGGCGATGACCGTTCATAAAAACGGCAAGCCTTTAAAGCGCGACTACCGCAAATTCAGAATAAAAGATATGGATATCCGCGATGACTACGCAAGCATGCGGCAGGCTGTCGGCAGAAGATTTAAACACTATGCCGAGGGCGACGAGAAGTTTAACACCCTGCCCGACCTGCTTCTCATTGACGGCGGCGAGACCCATGCTCAGGCGGCACAGGAAGTGCTGAGCGGTATGGGCATATCCGTTCCCATATTCGGCATGGTCAAGGATGACCGCCACCGCACGAGAGCGCTCATCACACCCGAGGGCAGGGAAATAGGCATAAGCGGAAATCAAGCGGCGTTTTCCATGATAGGTAACATTCAGGAGGAAACCCACCGCTTTGCAATTGAGTATCAGCGCTCACTGCGCAACGAAAGCTTCGGCTCGGGACTTGAAAAAATCCCGGGAATAGGCGATAAGCGCAAAAACGAGCTTCTGCGCCACTTCAAGACCATAAAGGCAATTAAAACCGCAGAGGTAGAAGCACTTGAAGAAGTACTGCCGAAGAATGCTGCAAAGGCGGTTTACGAATACTTCCACAAAAGCGAGGATGAAATATGAGAGTTATATCAGGCAGTTTCAGAGGTAAAAAGCTTAAAGAGCCCTCAAATTACGATATCCGCCCCACAACCGATATGGTCAAGGAGGCAATATTCAATATAATCCAGTTCGACATTGAGGGCAGACGGGTTCTCGATCTATTCGCAGGTACGGGTCAGCTCGGTATTGAGTGCCTCAGCCGCGGCGCGGAGTCAGTTACATTTGTTGACCAGAGCAGGGAAGCAATCTCAATCGTAAAGGCGAATCTTAAAGCCTGCGGCGTTGAAGGAAGAGTTGTTCAGGACGATTCCATAGCGTTTTTAAACCGCGGCGGAAAGTTCGACGTTATAATTATAGACCCTCCTTATGCCACAAACCTTATAAATAAGGCCCTTTCCGTTATCAATTCCGTTGACATCCTGTCGGAAGGTGGTATAATTGTTTGCGAAAGTTCACGGGAAAAGGAACTTCCCGAGATGGAAAGCCCGTATTTTATGAAGAAAACTTATAATTACGGCAAAGTCAAAATTACCACTTACGGCAAGGAGACAGATTAATGAGTGTTGCCATCTGCCCCGGAAGCTTTGACCCGATTACTCTGGGACACCTGAATATTATAAGACGTACCGCTCAAATATTTGATAAAGTCGTTGTCTGTATCATGTATAACTCCACCAAGACAACCCCCATGTTCTCAATCGATGAACGTGTTGAAATGGTACGCAAGGTTGTTGAAAGACTGCCTAATGTCGAAGTAGAAAGTTATGACGGACTTCTTGCCGAATATGCAAAGCGCTATGAAGGCGCTGTCATCGTAAAGGGATTGCGTGCTGCATCTGACTTTGAATATGAGTTCCAGATGAATCTGATAAACAAAAAGATTAATCCCTCTCTTGAAACAATGTTTCTGACGGCAAGCGAAAAATATACCTTCCTCAGCTCGTCGGTTGTTCGCGAAATGGCACGCTACGGTGCAGATCTCAGCGATTTTGTACCATGCGAGATTATAGATGAAGTAGAGAAAAAAGCTCAATTATGGAGGCACTGAAATGAACGAAACAAATGAAGTAATGGAACTTATCGAATCCCTGTACACAATGGTGTCTGAGGCATGGGGTGTCCCCCTCGGAAACGACAAGTGCATAGTTGAACGCGAAAAGGTACTTGAAATCCTCAATAATATCAAGACCGGACTTCCTGTTGAGCTTGCAGAGGCAAAACGCCTCGTATCCGCAAGAGACGAATTCGTCGGCAACGCAAAGCGCGAAGCAGAATCCATCCGCAAGAACGCAGAGGACAGAGCACGCGCGCTTTTAGAGGAGCAGGAGATTGTCAGAATTGCAAAATCCCACTCCGCAGAGCTGGTTTCCAGCGCTGAGTATAAGTCCAAGGAACTCCGCCGCATTGCAAATGAGTACGTTGACGAAATCCTCCGCCGCACCGAGGAAACAGTCGGCTCCGCACTCAAATCCATAAACGAATCCCGAGCAAGCTTCAAGAGCCTTGCAGGTACTCCCGCAACCCCCATTTCAGAGGAAGAAGCAGTTTCCGAACAGGCAGAATAAACAAAACAGTTACATTTGAATTTCAACGATATTTCGACTTAAGCCCGATTGAAAAATCGGGCTTATTTTTTACGTTTTTTTAATAAAAAAGGCTTGCATTTTAATTTTGAAGACACTATAATAATACTCAAGTGGCGGAAAGTGGTGCGAAGTGCATCAAAATCCCATGAAACAGGAGGTGAGGAGCCATGACAGGTGAATATCAGCATACTCTGGATTCCAAGGGCAGACTCTTCATACCTGCCAAAATGAGAGAAGAGCTTGGCGAGGTGTTCTATGTAACACTTTCAATGGACAAGTGCCTTTCCGCATACAGCGCCGAAAGCTGGAAAGCTTTTTCCGATAAGGTCGATGCAATGAGCTATGTCAAGCAGCGCAAAATGCGCCCGCTGTTTGCATATGCCGCAAAGTGCGAGCTTGATAGTCAGGGAAGAATTCTCATTCCCGCGCATCTGCGTGAATACGCAGGCTTCGGAAAGAACGTAACCGTTGTCGGCTGCAATAATCATGCCGAGTTTTGGGATGAAAGCGCCTGGGCAGAGGTTCACGCGGTTGAGATTACACCCGAGAATATTGCATCGGTTATGGAAGAACTGGAGTTTTAATTATGGGCGATACCCCTAAGCACGTTTCAGTTCTGCTGAATGAGTGCATAGAAAATCTTAATATTAAGCCTGACGGCATATATGTTGACGGAACTCTCGGCCTCGGCGGACATTCCGAGCAGATTTTAAAAAGACTTACCACGGGTAAGCTCATCGGAATTGACCGCGACGAAAGTGCCATAAGAAGAACGGGCGAGCGTCTCAAAGAATACGAAGGCAAGTTCACCTTAGTCCACGGAAACTTCTGCGATGTTAAGCAGATTCTCGATGATCTTGGCATCGAGGGCGTTGACGGAATGCTGTTTGACCTTGGTGTATCATCTCCGCAGCTTGATGAAAGCGAACGGGGATTTTCGTATATGTTGGACGCTCCGCTTGATATGCGAATGGATAACACAAGCCCTCTTTCCGCATGGAATGTGGTCAACGAATGGCCTGAGAGCGAGATAGCAAAAATCCTCTGGGAGTACGGCGAAGAGAAGTTTTCCCGCCGCATAGCTTCTAGAATAGTCGAAAAAAGGGAAGTAAGGCCCATAGAAAGCACCCTTGAGCTGGTTGACATTATAAAATCAGCAATGCCCGCATCTGCGCTCCGCGAAAAACAACATCCCGCAAAGCGCTCGTTCCAGGCAATAAGAATTGCGGTGAATGACGAGCTGGGTGCTGTAAGACAGATGATGGCAGAGGCTCCCGACAAACTCAATAAGGGCGGAAGACTTTGCGTAATAAGCTTCCATTCCCTTGAGGACAGAATAGTAAAAACGGGCATAGCATCCAGAGAAAACGGATGCACCTGCCCGAGAGAAGCTCCCATATGCGTCTGCGGCTTTGTGCAGACCCTAAGGAGCGTACAGAGAAAACCCATAGTGCCGGGTAAGGACGAGCTGGAATTTAATCCACGTTCAAGAAGCGCGAAACTTCGCGTAGCTGAGCGAGTTTAGGAGTCCGTCCATGCCCCGTATGAAATCCTTGAAAATTATTCTTAGCTCTGTTTTGGCAGTGATTTTGCTTGCGGCATCTGTTGCCGCGAGAATAGAACTGATAAAAGCGATTGACAAAAACGCAGAGCTTAAGCAAACCCTTGCAGAACTCAATGAGGAGAATACGAGGCTCAGAATTGAATATGAATCATCAATTAACCTGCCCGAGCTTGAGGATTATGCAAAGAATGTTCTCGGAATGCAGAAGCCCGAGAGCGAGAAAATAATTGAGATTAATGTTGAAACCCGGGATAAAGCGATTGTAATTAAAAACGGCGTAAAGACCGATGCCGATAAAGCGGTAAGCTCAATAATGGAATATTTAAGCGAGGTTAAATGTAAATTAAACTGAACTTAAATTATTAAAAGGAGCTGCCATGCAAAAGTCTGATAAGCCCGAAGTAAAACGAGCACCAAACCGCACGATGCTCCGCCGCACATTGTTTTTGATGATAGTGTGCGGCATAGTTGCATTTTTAGCACTGGCAATAAGGCTGTATAAGCTTCAGATTGTTGACCATGATTTCTATGAGGACATGGCAATCGGCCAGCAGATGCGCGAAACAAGCACCTCGGCATCCCGCGGAACAATATATGACTGCAACATGAACGTGCTCGCCATGAGCGCGGATGTTGAAAATGTTTATCTCAGCCCCGCCGAGATTGAAAAATACGGTGAGGATATTGATTTAATCGCCGATAATCTCTCGGAGATTTTAGACACGGACAGAGATGAGATAGCCGAAAAGGCAAAAACAAAGGGCTCGTGGTATGTGACCGTAGCGCGAAAAATCGAGCCCGATGTCGCCGATGAAATAAGAGAGTTTAAAAAAGAGTACGACTTAAAAGGTGTGCGCCTTGAGAGCGATACAAAGCGCTATTACCCGAATTCGTCCCTTGCCTGCCATTTAATTGGCTTTGTCGGTACGGATAACTGCGGACTTAACGGAGTTGAGGCGCAGTACGATAAACTCCTTGCAGGAGTTGACGGCACATATAAGCGCGCAACCAACGCATACGGCACCGATATGCTCCTTACCCAGTTTGAGGGCTTTGAAGGAGCCGAAAACGGCTGTGATATAGTAACCACCATTGATTCTGCAATCCAGTATTACGTTGAAAAGAGCCTGTATCAGGCTGTTGAGGATTATGACATCCGAAACGGCGCAGGCGCTATCGCAATGGATGTGAATACGGGTAAAATCCTTGCGATGGCGTCAATAGGCGGCTATGACCTCAATAACTTCCTCGATGTCAGCGAGGATGCAAAGAGCATAATTGACTCTGCCCCTACAAAAGAGGAGCGCGAAAAACTCCTCGGAGATGCCCAGCAGCTCCAGTGGCGCAATAAAACCCTTTCCGATACCTATGAGCCCGGTTCAACCTTTAAGATAATAACTCTTTCCATGGCTCTTGAAGAGGGCGCTGTCAGTCTTGACGACACCTTCTTCTGCGGCGGTGCCGTTCAGGTCAAGGGCAGAACAAACCCCGTAAGGTGCTGGAAAACCGAGGGCCACGGCTCACAGAC
>JAZLFI010000001.1:0-36965 GCA_045615725.1 Oscillospiraceae bacterium | reverse complement strand
AACATAACAAAAATAGAAGAAATCGTTCTCGATATCGGCGAGCTTTCGCTTATAATCCCCAAGTATATTGAGGATATTTATGACATCACCGTTGAGGGCACAATTCTTGAGGGTGCAAAGCTCATCATGAATGTCATCCCCGGCCTGGCGGAATGCGATGAGTGCGACGAAATCTTCAATGTTATTGAGCACGAGGGCTATTGCCCCAACTGCGGCAGTTTTGAAAAGGCCGTGCTTTCCGGTACGGATTTCACAATAAAGGAAATCCACATTCCGGAGGACGAATAACAAACAAAAAAATCACTCAGCATCACATGATGCTGAGTGATTTTTTATTCGTTGATAATTGAAATTTCTCCCGAGTGGAGAGTCACCGTTCCGCCTGCGGCGTTGACGGTCAGTCCGAAGTCCTCTGAAATTTCCTTTGCGTATGCATCTGCAACGCCCGATGCGCTTTTTATCTGAATATATTTGCCCGTGGTTATGCATCTTGCGCGGTAGTCCTCAAGATATGCCTTTCTGTCCTTTTTCCACAGCGCATACATCTTCATAATCTCTTCAACGATTGCGGCTATGAGCGTTCCCCGCTCGACCTCTATACCGCACTGAGTATATATGGAGCCTGCGATGTTCTTAATTGCATCGGGAAAATCCTCGGCACGGTTAAGAACGTTCACACCCACACCGCAGACAACATAGTCGGGCATTCCGTCGGGGCCGATACTGCTTTCACACAGCACTCCGCAGATTTTCTTTCCTCCGATAAGAAGGTCATTGACCCACTTGATGTCTGGCTTCACATTGCAGACGCGTTCAATCGCCTTGCACACCGCCACCGCGACATGAGGTGTGAGACTTCCTGCCTCCTCGGGGGTACAGCTCGGCTTTAACAGTACAGACAGGTAAACACCCGCTCCGCTCTGCGAAAAGAAGGCTCTGCCCATTCTGCCGCGTCCTGCGGTCTGGTTATCGGCAATGACAACCGTTCCCTCGTCGCAGCCTTCGTGGGCAAGCTTTTTAAGATAGGTATTTGTTGAATCAACCGAATCAAGACAAATCAGTTTATTGTTCATTTTATCTCAGCTTTCTTTGATTTTTTGACTCTGATGAAATGTATTATCATAAGCACTATGAAAACGCTGCTGCAATAACCGAACAGCGGGTAGATTACGCTTATAAGGTCGCCGAAGCCAAAGAGGCTCCCGAAGAACATGCCGACGGCATAAATAATCACGAGCCATAACCGCCTATTGTTAATCTTCTCCGATTTAAGACACAGCATATTTGCAAACGCGACAAGGCTTGAAAGGGCTGTTCCGAACATGGCAAGCAGGAGCAGGATGCCGTAGACATATCCGAGTGCATTTGATTTTGCGCTGGCAAGCGCAAGCATGGGAAGCTCCGCATCTACGGCGGAAGGCTCAGCACATACGGACACGAGCACACTGAGGGCAATTATAACCAGCATTACCGTGCCTGATGCAATTCCCATATATGAGGTCTTTTTATCTTTTACAAATTCGCCTAAAGGCGCAACCATGGCGATGCTTCCGAAAACGTTATAGCAGGCAAATGAGATTGCCGCGATAAACCATGAACCCATGAGAGGATTGCTTCCGCCTGAGCTCTGAGAAATTTCGGGCATTCCGTTCTGCACAAGTGCCGCAATTCCGAACAGGAATGTTACTCCCACCAGAATGGGAACCGACACCGAAAATGCCTTAACCATTCCCTCAAGCCCTGCAAGAGATATTATCGCCACAAGCACCGTAAACAATGCACAGCCTATCCATGTCGGAAGTCCTGTGAGCTGATTTAAAAGCGCTCCGACGCCTGCCGCCATAATCGTACTTACTCCGAAAAGGAACAGAAGCTCGAGCGCGCAGACCGCTATCCGCAGTGCGGGCACATCCCAGCATACTATTATCCTGTCAACCTCGCCCAGACCTGTTATCTGATTGAGCCGTATCATAACCGCGCCGATTCCGAAAAGGAGAAGCATGGTAATTGCAAGTCCAAGAAAGCCCTTTGCTCCGAAAGAGCCGAAAAACTGCCACAGCTCCTGCCCCGAAACATATCCCGCTCCGAGAAAGCAGCCTGCAAATGACAGTCCAAGTTGAATTGGTCCTATTTTTTTCATTGTCTTTTTCCTTATTCTGATTTTCACTGAATATTATTCTAACTTCAAAAGAAAGTATGTCAATAGAAAATTTATTAGTTGTACGTTATCGTTCACGTGTTGATTTACTCTCATTAATGTTGTATAATAGAAAAAAGCACTTCTACAGGGGGATAAAAGAAATATTATGACAGCTCAAAAGAAAGAAGACAGACGCGTCAGATATACCAAGAAAGCAATCAAAGACAGCTTTCTCAAATTATTTGAAACAAAGCCTCTGGAAAAAATCAGCGTTACGGAAATCTGCAACAATGCCGATATAAACCGAGGCACATTCTATTCCCACTATTCAGACCCGTATGACCTCAAGAAAAGCCTTGAAGATGAATTTTTGGAGACCGTAAAGGCAAGAATATTAGAATATACAGACAACGGTCAGGAAAAAATCACCACCGCACAGACACTTTGCATACTCAAAGAGAACAAAGAACTCTGCCGCGTATTTACCGGGCCCAACGGTGACTTTGAAGCACTTATCCACATCGTCGGAACTCAGGCAGCCAATCATATGCTGGATCTTTTCCGTTCAGTTAAAGATATTGCACCCGAAAACGCCGATTGTCTGCGGCTTATGATGGCTTCCTGCATTACTGCCATCATAAAATACTGGTTCGACAGTGACATGGAGCAGGAGCCCGAGTTTATCGCAGATTCAATAGAAAGATTCTTCTTAAACGGCTTAAACGCTTTTAAAGAAAATTAATCCGACTACATACTTTCCAATAACGGAGGATATATATGAAAAGAGCCCTAGCGCTTATTCTGATAATAATGCTTACGATGTCACTTTGCGCATGTCAGGAAATTCTGGACGAGCAGGAGAAAGCTCCAGTACCGTCCTCATCTGTCAGCGTAAGTTATGATATTGTATCCGGAAACCTCACACGCAATGAGGGTTCAGAAACCGTATTCAACACGGAAATAGCAACACCTATAGTAACGCTCAAGAACCATAAGGCAAGCGACAGGATTAATGCTCAGCTCAACGAGCTTCTCGCCGCATATAGCGAAGGCTCTGATGCAATCAAGAGCACAGCCCTTGCGCAGTTTGACTCCATTGACGCAACCGCACCTTATGAATATAACTGCTCTGTTTCCGTCGCAAGAGGCGACACGTCCGTTCTGAATCTTATTTACGACATCTACACCTATTCCGGCGGCGACCACGGCTACACCACCCGTACCGCAAGATGCTTCGACACTCAGACCGGCGAACAGCTCAAGCTTGAAGATATTACCGACGATATTGATACTCTGAATGAATTCCTGTACGGTTACATCCTCAACCTTGCCGCAGGCGAGAAATACACCTTCGATGGTGAAAGCATTTTCTTCGAGGACTTCACCGCGGTAATTCCCGAGCTTATTGCCGGCGACAACTGGTACTTCGGAAACGAGGGTCTTGTTGTTTATGCCGACCCCTATTCCATCGCCTCCTTTGTTCAGGGCAGAATAGACTTTGTCATCCCCTACAGCATGCTCACAGGTCTTGTCCACGAAAAGTATCTCCCCGATGAATATGAAGGCGAAAACGGAATGATTCTTGCCGAAATCGGCGAGAGCGAGGATTCCGAACTCAAGACAGTGGCATCCGCTATCGTTGACCCCGACGGCGAAAGCATTCTTCTCTCCGCAGCGGAAACCGTATATGAGGTCACTGTCAGCACAGTATCCGGTAAGGAAGTTTTCTACAGAAACTATCTCACCACCAGACAGGCGGTTGAACTGAATACCATCATCCCCGATGAAGGTTACGACCTCACCGTAAGCTACAAGCTGGCTGACGGAACGGTTATCAGCCGCGGCATTTCCAGAGGCGAGGATGAAGGCTCCTTAATGCTGGTTGAAATACCCGATACGGAAACTCCTATTGACCAAAGCGCCGATATTACATGAACGCGAAAATAAAAGCACCGAGGAAAAACCTCGGTGCTTTTTTATTTATACTTTTATTTTTCGGTGCTTTGCTTTACAAGCACTTTCTCAACCCTGAGTCCGTCCATTTCAAGGACCTCAACCGTCAGGTTTTCAAACTCAAAGCTCTGCCCCACCTCGGGGAATGAGCCGAACATTTCTATCGTCCAGCCGCCGAGGGTTTCGCTCTCGGCCTCGAGAGCTTCCTCCTGAATTCCCACAAGCTCGAAGAAATCGTCAATCAGCATGTCGCCGTCCAGCTCGTACTGGCCGTCGGGACGCTCGATTACTTCTTCTTCAATCTCATCGGTTTCGTCCCAGATATCGCCTACAAGCTGTTCCAGAACGTCCTCCATGGAAACGACGCCAAGAGTTCCGCCGTATTCGTCGGTGACAACTGCAAGGTGCTGTTTTGCCTTTCGGAGCTCTGCCATAACCGCGGGAAGCTTCATAGTTTTATAAACATAGCATGTCGGCATAAGCAGGCTTCTTATGTCCGGTGTTTCGCTTTCCGTAAGTGCCTTCAAGAATCGATTGAGATACAGCACGCCGATAACATTGTCAACGCTCCCCTCGTATACGGGAATTCGTGAGAACTGTGCCTCTTCGATTGCGGCAAGTATCTCCTCCATATCGTCTTCTATGTCGATTGCGTTAACGTCAACGCGGGCGGTCATAACCTCATATGCGGAAACATCGGAGAAGTCAATTGCCGCCTGAACAAGCTCGGAACGGTCCTCGTCGAGAACGGCTTCGTCCTCTGCAGTTTCTATAATAGAGCTGAGCTCTTCAACGGCGGCTTCCTCGTCAGCATCGTCCTTTTCGCCCTTGAGACCTTTTGTCAGAATGTTTATAAACCCGACAACCAGCCATATGACGGGCATGAGTATTATGGTCAGAACGCGGATAACATAGGCATCCTTGAGTGCTCTGCGGTTTGCACTGCCCTTGGCGCATATCTTGGGTATGGTTTCGCCGAACACAATTACAAGTATCGTGACAATAACCGTCGATACCCACGCATACTTTTCGCCTGCAATGGCGATCACGGCAAGAGAGCCGAGGGATGAGCAGGCAATATTTACAAGGTTGTTGCCTATGAGTATTGCGGAGAGAGCATTGTCATAGCGGTCAATGATTTTAACCGCCAGCGCCGCGCGCTTTGAGCCGTCCTCCATGGCGTTTTCAAGGCGCATACGGTTGCAGGACGAATAAGCCATTTCAGCGGCGGAGAAGTAGTTTGAGAGGAAAACGCAGACAATAATACCTGCTATATACCAGTAAACACTCATTCGGCTTCACCTCCCTGCTCATTACAGAGGCTCACGGTGAGCCGCAATATGCGGTTATGGTTCATTTCGGAAACCGTTACGCCGATATCGTAATAGTCAAAGCTTTCGCCTATCTTGGGTATCTCGGAAAACTGCTCATATGCCCATTCGCCGAGAAGCTTGTTGGCAAATTCCTCGTTCTCGTCGGGATCATCGTACTCGAGAAGCTCGAACACATCGCTCACGGTCATTTCCGCTTCGCAGTCCCATACGTTCTCGGACTTCATAACATAAGGCTCTTCGACCTCGTCATCCTCATCCCATATCTCGCCGACGAGCTCTTCGAGAATATCCTCAACCGTGACTATTCCGAGGGTGCCGCCGTAGTTATCGGTTACAACGGCAAGGTTGTTTCTGCCCTTGCTCATGGCTGGAAGCAGGTCGTCGATCATCGTGCTCTGATGAACGAAGTAAGGCTCGTCCAGGAGTGTGCGTATATCGAGATTTTCCTTGTCGTTAAGATATGCCTTGATGTATTTTCTTATCTGAAGTATGCCGATGATATTGTCTATACTGCCTTCATATACGGGAATGCGGCTGTGCTTTTCGGCACGGATGAATTCCAGAATCTCCTCGTTTGACTTTGCAACGTCAATGGCGGCAAGGTCGACACGGGATGTCAGTATGCTTTCAACGGTAAGACTGCCGAACTGAAGCGCCGAGGAAATAAGCTCGCCCCGTTCTTCGTCCAGACTTCCCTCTTCGGTCATATCCTCGATGATATCGTATATCTCTTCCTCGGTTACGGATATTTCGGGATCGGACTTCACAAAGCGGGATGCAAAGTTGCCCGCCGCGGACAAAAGCTTTGCCAGCGGGTTAAAAATGCGCATAAAAAAGCACAGCGAACCGGCCACTGCCAATGACAGTCGCTCGCTGTATTTTTTCGCTATGCTCTTCGGAAGCATTTCGCCTGCGAAGAATATTACTATGGTAGTAATAATCGTACTTAATGTAACTGCGCTGACACCCCACAGTCTTGTAACTGTTACGGTGACGATTGTCGCGGCTGTAATATGTACGATGTTTGTACAAATGAGAATAGTGGTTATGGCGCGGTCAAAGTTATCAAGAACGTAAAGTGCTTTCTTTGCGCGCGAATCGCCTCTGTCAGCGCGGGTCTTTATCTTAACGCGCTGTACTGAGGAAAATGTAATTTCCGTTATGGCAAAGTATGCCGCACAGAAAAGTAAAATCACAACGATTATCAGAGACAATCGACTGCCTTCATCCATTTCGGATTAACACGCTCCTGTCGTAAAAAATCGGAGAGATTATATCACATTATTAATATATATGCAATGGTTTATTATTTTGCATCTACAATGTATATCTGGAATTCGCCGCGGGCAGTGTGCACACCCTTGTCGTTATAGACGTTGGTTTCCACCAGAACAACGGTTTTTCCGTTTTTGATTATTCTACCCTCGGCACGTATTTTACTGCCTGTGGAGGGGCGGAGATAATAAACCGTGCCGCTTTGGGTTACACCGCGGCGCTCTGTCTGGCTTACAACAACGCCTGCCGCAACATCGCACACGGAATACACCATGCCGCCGTGAGCCATTCCCCACGGATTCATAGCATTTTCGCAAAGCTCCGCCTCAACAGCGCAAAAGCCCTCCTCAAGTTCAACGACCTTTATGCCGTTATGAATATTGAAACTGCAGCGTTTGTTTACTGCTTCTATTTTTTCCTGATTAGTCATAAAATCCATCCTCGCTTTTCAAGAACAGATTATATTACGTTATTCGAGCTTAGTCAAAACTATTTTATTTTCGCGTATTTTCGCCGCAACACAGTCGCCGCGGTTTATCTTCCCGTCAAGCATCATTTCGGCGGCGGCATCTTCGATATGGGTCTGTATTGCCCTGCGCAGAGGTCGTGCACCGTATTTTTCGTCATAGCCGATATCCGCCAGCCTGTTTACCGCCATATCGGTAACGCTAAGCTTCATATCAAGGCTTTCAAAGCGCTTTGACACTGTTTCCAGCATGCGCACGGTTATGCTCTTTATATCCGCACGGCTGAGGCGGTGGAAAATGATTGTATCGTCAATTCTGTTTAAAAATTCGGGACTGAAAACCTGCTTCAGCTTTGCGTTTACACGCTCGTTCATTTCGTTTTCCGAAGCAGACGTTCCCTCACCCGTGCCGAAGCCCAGTCTCGGTTTTGCATCGGTTATTTCCTTTGCGCCGATATTGGATGTCATTACGATGATTGTGTTTTTAAAATCCACTCTCCTGCCGGTAGAATCCGTCAGATGTCCGTCGTCCATTATCTGCAGCAGTATTCCCCAGACATCTTCATGGGCTTTTTCAATCTCGTCAAACAGCACTACCGACCAGGGCTTGCGTCTTACCTTTTCCGTAAGCTGACCGCCGTCCTCATAGCCCACATAGCCCGGGGGTGAACCGATAAGCTTAGACACCGCGTGCTTTTCCATGTATTCGGACATATCAAGGCGAATCATGGCGTTTTCTTCGCCGTATACCGCCTCGGCAAGGGCTCTGCAAAGCTCCGTTTTGCCCACACCGGTAGGTCCGAGGAAAAGGAAGCTTCCGATTGGTCTTTTGGGATCTGATAAGCCGACCCTGCCGCGGCGGATTGCTCTCGCTACGGCGGAAACCGCCTCTGACTGCCCCACAACCCGTCGGTGGAGAATGCTCTCCATGTTCTTAAGCCGCTCGGTTTCGTCGGTGCTCATATTCGCAAGAGGTATTCCCGTCCACATGGAAACGATTTCGGCAACGTCTTCATCTGTTACAAGCGCTCCGCCCGAAACATGCACCCGTGCCGCGGCTTCGTCAATAAGGTCTATGGCCTTGTCGGGCAGAAAGCGGTCGTTAATGTACCTCACGGACAGCTCAACGGCGGCTTCAAGGGCGGACTGACTGAGCTTCACACGATGATGCTTTTCAAGCCCGATACGCACACCCTTCAGCACGCTCATGGTTTGCGCTTTGTCGGGCTCGCATATCTTCACAGGCTGAAATCTGCGCTCCAATGCCGCGTCTTTTTCGATATGGCGGCGATATTCCTCGGGCGTGGTCGCGCCGATTATCTGTACCTCGCCGCGGGAAAGGGCAGGCTTTAAAATATTCGCCGCATCTATCGCGCCCTCAGCCGAGCCTGCGCCGATTATGGTATGCATTTCGTCGATGAAAAGTATGACATCTCCTGCCCGCTTGACATCCTTCAAAACCGCCTTGACGCGCTCCTCAAAATCTCCGCGGTATTTTGTTCCCGCAAGCAGCGCGGGAATATCCAGAGAAACAAGCCGCTTATTCGCCATGCTGTCGGGTGCTTCTCCGCTTGCGATATAAAGCGCTATGCCCTCGGCAACAGCGGTCTTTCCGACACCCGGCTCGCCGACTAAAACGGGGTTATTTTTACTGCGGCGGGAGAGTATCTGCACAGTTCGCTGTATCTCCTCGTGTCTTCCGATTATGGGCTCGATTTTTCCTGCGGTTGCAAGCACGGTAAGGTCGTTGCTGTACTGGTCAAGCACGCGGGTTTCAACATGCTTTCCCGCAGGCTTGGGAGGGCTTTGAACAGTCTGCCTGAGCTTAGCAGAGCCTGCGCCGAATATGGACATGATGTCCGTATAAAGCTCGTTCAAATCATAGCCTGCGGATGTGAGTGCCACCGCACCGCCGCAGTCGGGCTGACGGAGAATGCCCATCAGAATATGCTCCGTACCCACATAGCTGTGGCCTAAGGCAGAGGCATCTAATGATGCTTTTTCTATTGCGTTCCACGCATGGCGCGTAAGCCCCTGCATGGGCGCTCCGGGTGCTCCCTCGCCGGCGGATGCAAGAACTATTTCCCTTACCTTGCGCTCGGTGACACCCTTTTCGCGCAAAAGCCTTGCACCAAGCCCCGCTCCCTCTTTTACTATGCCCAGCAAAAGATGCTCGGTGCCCACATAACTGTGGCCCATTCCATAGGCAACCAGGCGTGCCTGCTCTATTGCCGCCTCGGCTTTTTCTGTGAATTTTTCATTATTTCGCATTTTTATATCCTCAAAGCTTAAATTGTTTTCAATGCATTATTGACAAAATATCAAAATAATAAATGCGTGCTTTGCATTTTTGCCTTCGTATGATAAAATACATAGGACATTTACCAAACTATTATACGAGGATGCCATGAATAATTTCGTCGAGCTTTGGGCGGGCGGCCCAACATTTGCACAGTCTGAGCACTTTAAGCTCGGAACAGATTCCATTCTGCTCGCAGACTTTGTTAACACCGGCTCATACCGCCGCGGAATTGACCTGGGCTGCGGCTCGGGAATACTTCCGCTTCTGCTTTTAAACCGTACGGAAAAACTTCATATGACGGGGCTTGAGATAAACTCCGATGCCTGCAGATATGCAGAGGAAAATCTCAGGCAAAACGCTTTAAGCGAGCGCTCGGAAATTATCTGCGGCGATATTAAAGACCACCGTCAGCTTTTCAGCTCTGGCGAATTTGACCTCGTTGTAGCAAATCCGCCTTACTTTGCCGAGGGCAGCGGCTATTCATCCCCCAAGGCAGACCGCGCCAACGCAAGAGAGGAAAAAAGCTGTTCCCTTGACGACATATGCAAAGCGGCGGCGTTCTTATGCAAAACGGGCGGCGCTTTCTGCCTTGTCCACAGAGCCGAACGTCTTTCCGAGGTGTTCTGCAAGCTTTCGGAGGTCGGGCTTGAGCCCAAACGTCTGCGCACCGTATCGCACAGCGCATCGTCCGAACCGTCACTGGTGCTTATCGAAGCTCGTCGAGGTGGAAAACGGGGTTTAAAAATTATGCCGCCCCTGTTTTTACGAAACAGCGACGGCAGTGAAACGGATGAAGTTTTAAAGATTTATCACAGGGAGGAAAAAGCATGAGCGGAAAACTCTACCTCGTGGGAACGCCCATAGGAAACTTAAGTGACTTCTCTCCCCGAGCGGTTGAAACCCTTAATGAGGTCGATTTCATTGCCGCCGAGGACACTCGCGTTACACTGAAGCTTTTAAACCATTTTGATATACGCAAGCCTATGGTCAGCTATTTTGAGCACAACAAATACGCCAGCGGCGCGAAAATATTTGACCGCATTGCCGCAGGCGAAAACTGCGCACTTGTTACCGACGCAGGCATGCCCGCGATCTCCGACCCGGGCGAGGACATTGTCCGTATGTGCGCGGAAAATGGTGTCGATGTTGTGACCGTTCCCGGTCCCTCCGCGCTCATTTCCGCAATCGCGCTGTCCGCTCTGCCCACACAGAGATTTTGCTTTGAGGGATTTCTCTCCACCTCCAACAAGAGCCGACGTGAGCATCTTGAAAGCCTTGTTAACGAACGTAGAACAATGATATTCTACGAGGCTCCCCACAAGCTCATGCGCACCCTTGAGGATATGAAAAACACCTTCGGCGGCGACAGGAAAATTTCCCTCTCCCGCGAGCTGACAAAAATCCATGAACAGACCTTGCGCACCACCTTTGACGGCGCTATCGAATACTTTACCGAAACCCCGCCTAAGGGTGAGTTTGTTCTCGTAATAGACGGCGCACCCGAAGCAAAAAACGAGTGCAGCCTGGAAGATGCGCTGGAGCTTGTTGAAAAGTACCGCGGCGAAGGCTTATCCCACAAGGCCGCCTGCAAAAAAGCGGCTCCCGAAACGGGCTTTAACGCAAACGAGCTGTATAACGCATCCTTAAAGTAAGTACATCGCTCCCATAATAATCAGAAGCTCCTTATCCCCGCTCTCGCGGTACATGAGATAGAGAATGAGTATTAAGAGCAAATCCTCTGTTTCAAGCTCTCCGAGGGTTTTGGGGATAATGTTTTGAAGCGGATTTGGGAATTTCTGCGGACTAATCTTCACGGGCGGTCTCGGCTTTGTGTTCCGAGCAGACGGCGGACTATCCTCGACACGGATAACCTTTCCGCTGTTTCCTTTATATCGATTATACATCTCCGTCGCCTCCGAATTCCGATGCGGCAAGCTCTGCTATGGATGCCAGCTTTGCAATCTTCATCGCTCTGTCCATTTTGCTTCTGCGCTTTTCAGAAAGATACGGCTTCATAGCTTCCAGAAGACGCTTATCCTTATTGCTGAGGCTGTCTCCGCGGCTTAAAAGGCCGCCTATCTTTTTCATAAGCGCAGGGCCTATATCGGGCTCACTGCTCACCGCAGAAGGCATTTCGCCGCCCATGATCTGTTTTGCAAACGATGCAAAGCTTTCCATCTGCTTCGGGTCGTTTAAAAGGCTGTTCAGCTTATCTTCAAATTCGTTCACAGGCGGCACCCCCTCTTACTCCATGGCCTTTTTCAGATTTTCCGCAAGGCGCTGACCCTCGCTGGTTGCAAGCACCTGTGAAAGTATGGTCTTCAGTGCGGCGGCATCTCCGCTCTTTGCGGCTTTCTGCACCGCCTCGGTATCTATCATTCGGCTGATTGCCTTGCCTTCCTCGGAATCGGCAATATTCTTGAGTTTCTCGGCTTTGCCCTGGCGCTCGAGCTCGCGTCCTATTCTTTCAAAGTCATTCACAGTTATCACCCCATAGAACATTATATTCAATACTCTCCGGAGGTTTACTATGAAAATTGCTGTTTTTTCGGATACCCACGGCTCTGCAAAAGTTATGCTGAATGCCGTAAGAGAATACCGCCCCGACAAAATCATTCATCTCGGCGACGGAAATTCTGACATTAATAAGCTCGATAAGGAGTTTCCGGATATCCCCGTATACTGCGTCTGCGGCAACTGCGACGGCTACTGTGGTGCACCCGAAACGCTCACTGTCGATCTGGGCGGAGTGACAGCATTTTTAACTCACGGCCATCGCTACAATGTCCGCTATAAGATGGATACTCTTTTATATGCCGCAGAGTGCTCAGGCGCAAAAATCGCCATGTTCGGTCATACTCACCGCGCAGGATTCGAAGAGATTGAGGGTATTTTTGTTCTCAATCCCGGCACCGCAGGCACAGGAAGCAACAGAACATGGGCAAAGCTTGAAATTGAAGACAACGGAAAAATTTCCTGCACTATTGAAAAGCCCGTTCTATCTTGACGAAAAACCGCATTTGCTGTATTATAAAACACAAAGATATTATAAGGAGGAGTATATATGGGCCTCATTCCTCAGGTAACATGCCGCCGCTGCGGAACCAAGTTTTCCGCCGTGCGTCGCCGCTGTCCCAATTGCGGAACCCGCAGGGTTCAGCAGTCAAGCCGTGTTCCCGGCACAACCCCCAGCGCAGTTAAAGGTACTGCCGCAAACGCAAGAGTTAATACAAATCGCAAATGGCAGCTCATATTCGCCGCAATTCTGGTGGTCGCTGTCATTATCGCCTTAATAGTAATGATAACCGTAAGTCTCAACGAAGCAGAAGAAGTCAACTCATCCGCAAAGCAGAATGCTCCTGAGGTGACCGCTGCTCCCACTCCTACCCCGACTGCAACGCCGACTCCCAAGCCGACACCCACAGTCACGGAGCTTTCTATCTGCTACTTCAGCCAGAAGCTGGATTCCTTCACCGCTCCTATCGGCGACGAAACCCCGCTGGTTGCAGAGTACTTCCCGCTCACAATTGAAGACCCCGAAATAACATGGTCTACTTCCGATGACTCCATGCTTCAGCTTACTGTCGATAAGGAAAATCCCGCAAGCGTAACAGTCGTAGGTCGTAAGACCGGTACTGCAAAGCTCATCGTTGAGTGCTACGGCATGTCCGCAGAAATCCCCGTATACATTAACTGATTATTTGAAGTTTTTTAGAAAAAATTGTTGACAATCCACTCGGCATCGGTTACAATAACCGTTGCCGATATGGACGATTGGCGCAGCTGGTAGCGCATCCGCTTGACGTGCGGCAGGTCACAAGTTCGAGTCTTGTATCGTCCACCAAATAAAAACAGCCACCCAAAAGGGTGGCTGTTTTTATTTGTGGAGTACCTTCGGCGCTCACCCCATAAGTAATTTGGGGCTTTTTATTTCTTCTTTTTGTTCTTTTTAGGCTCTTCTTTATTGCGGAATACGAGTCTTATTACGACAAAACTGATTGCAAAGAGATAAATTGTGCAGAGCATTAAAACTATGTTATCCATAATATCACCTCGGTCACTTGGACCATGTACGAATAGTGAAAAGAGATATAAGAGGATATATCTCAAGTCTGCCCATGAGCATGGCAACAGACAAAACTACTTTTGAAAAACCCGAATATGAAGCGTAGCTTGCGGCGGGACCCACAAGGGCAAATCCGGGGCCTATATTGTTTACGCAGGAGACCGTTGCAGAAAAGTTTGTTTCAAAGCCGAAAGGCTCAAAGCTTATCAGAATAAACACGGCAACAATCACGAAGAAATACAAAACCAGATATGAAAGAACAGCTTTCTCCGCGCTAGGATTGAGCACACGTCCGTTCAGCTTTACCGAGCTCACTGCGCGTGGGCTGAAGTTTCGTCTGATTTCATTTTTTGATGACTGGAAAAGCACTACGATGCGCGACACCTTTATGCCGCCTGCGGTTGAGCCGATACAGCCGCCGATGAACATTAGAAGCAGAAGTATGGCTTTTGAAAGCTGAGGCCAGAGGTCAAAGTCTGCGGTTGCAAAGCCCGTTGTGGTCATAATCGAGGATACCTGAAATGCCGCCAGCCTGAGGGAATCGGAAAACCTGCCGTACAAGGGATAGATGTTAACAGTGATTACGATTGCCGCCACGGCAAATATCCCCAGATAAGTCCACAGCTCATTTGACTGCCTGATGCTGTTCCATTTGCGTAAGAGCAGCAGAAAATACAGGTTGAAGCTTACGCCAAACAGAAGCATGAACACAGTTATCACCCATTGCAGATAGGGGCTGTAGGATGCGATGCTGTCGGCCTTTATTCCGAAGCCGCCCGTGCCCGCAGTGCCCAGCGCGTGCACCACGCTGTCAAACAGCGGCATCCCTCCGCAGAGGAGAAGGACGATTTCGGTGAGGGTCAGAACGATGTATATGTAGTAGAGAACCTTTGCCGTGCTTTTCGCCCTGGGCATGAGCTTATCAACCGTATGCCCGGGCATTTCGGCGCGAAGAATGTTTATCGAGCGCTCGGGTGTCTTTTCCATGATTGCCATGACGAAAACGAGTATTCCCATTCCGCCCAGCCAGTGAGTGAAGCTTCGCCAGAACAGAATCCCCTTGCTCATAGCCTCAACATCCGTCAGTATGGATGCGCCCGTTGTTGTAAAGCCGCTTACGGTTTCGAAGAAAGCATCGATATACGAAGGAATCTCGCCGCTTATGACAAATGGCAAAGCCCCGATAAGCGAAAGCCCTATCCAAGTAAAGGAAACGACCGCAAAGCCGTCGCGGATTGAAAAGCCCGATGCTTTCTTTCGGAACACAAAGGCAAGCAAGCCGCCCGATATAAGAGCCGCCGCCATACTAAGCAGGAATGCAGCTACGCAGCTTTCCCTATAGATAAGCGACACCGAAAGAGGCAGAAGCATGAGAATCGCCTCGAGGATGAGCACCTTGCCGACGATATTAAAAACAGTTTTATAATTCATTGCATCACATCCGATAAATCGTACAGTTTCTGTCCTGCGGCAATGACGATGACCCTGTCGTGAGGACGGATACAGTCCAAGCCTCCGGGGATAATCGTTTTATCGCCGCGGATTATACCCGTTATCAGTATGTCATCTTTGAGTTTTAAATCTTTGAGGGCGATACCCGAATGCTTAAAGTCGGGTGAAACGTCAAACTCAAGAGCTTCCACGGTTCCGTTCATAAGGCTGTACAGGGTTTCGACCTTGCTTCCCATGGAGTTCTGCAGGGCTCGGGCATACTGGGTAACCACGTCGGCGGTGATACGTTTCGGCGATACGACGCAGTCAAGGCTCAGCTTTTCGCATATATCGTCGTGACCGTCCTGATTGACCTTGGTTATCACCTTGGGCACTTCCTTGCTTTCGGCAAAGTATGCGCTGAGTATGTTTTCCTCGTCCATGCCCGTCAGGGCTATGAATGCGTCGGCATGGTCAAGACCTTCCTCCGTCAGCAGGCTGTGATGGGTGCCGTCGCCGCAGATAAGAGATACGCCCCTCGGCAGAATGCCGCAGATTTCATTGCACCGCTCTTCGTCTTTTTCGATGATTTTGACGATGTTTCCGTTATGGGTGAGCAGAGCCGAGAGATAAAGAGAAATTTTGCTTGCGCCGAGAATCATTACATCCGTTGAACGCTTCTGGAGCATACCGATGTTCTTCAGAAGCTTTTGCATTTCGTCGGGAGTTGCGATAATTCCTATTCTGTCGCCCTGCTTAATCTCAAAGCTGCCCTTGGGTATGTATGTCTTTTTCTCTCTCAGCACCGCGCACACCAGAAATTCCGCATGCAGCTTTTTTCGCAAATCAATAAGCTGTGTATCGTCAAACACCGAGTTCTGTCTTACAGCAATCTCCACCATCTCTAATCGGTCTCTTGTAAAGGTCTCCGATTTGACCGCCGAGGGGAATTTTATTATATTGTGTATAGCCTGAGCGGTTAAAAGCTCGGGGTTTATTATCATGGAAAGCTCAAGCTGTTTTTTAAGAAAATCAAGATTTTCAGTGCTGTATTCCTGACCTCTTATTCGGGCGATGGTGTGTTTCGCGCCCATGCGCTTTGCAAGAAAGCAGCTCAGCATATTAAGCTCATCGGAATCGGTTGTTGCTATGAAAAGCTCTGCCGAACCCACTGCCGCGTCGGAAAGTGTCTTATAATGGGTTGCGCTTGCGCATATGCCCATGACGTCGTAATTGTCCGTAATTTGTTGAATTACCTCGAGGTTATTATCAATCGCGGTTATCTCATGGTTTTCATATACAAGGTTCTGGAGTATATTACAACCGATTTTGCCGCAACCTGCTATTACAATCTTCATTGCTATCGCCTCTCTTCAACTCAAAATGTAGCACCATAGGCGTAATAATAGGATTAAAACAAACGGGCAGACATTAAAGTTACATTAAAATGGATTAAAATAGCTTTACCTTTAGATTTAATGTGGTATACTGTGCGCGAAAAGGGGGCTTCCAGATGGAACGCAGTGAAAAAATACTGGTTTGCATTTCCGGCGCGCCGTCCAATGCAAAGGTCATCAGCTCCGGCGCAAAAATTGCCAAGGCGTTCAACGGAAGTCTTTCCGCGCTCTTTGTTCAGCCGCCGGATTTCGAGCAGTCGGACAGCGAGAGTAAGAAACGTCTTTTTGACAACATACAGCTTGCCCAAAAGTTCGGTGCTCAGGTCACCACTCTTTACGGCGAGGATGCGGCGACGCAGATTGCCGAGTATGCGAGAGTCAGCGGCGCGACCAAAATCGTGCTCGGCAAAAGTCCGACAAAACGGGGGTTCTTCCCCTCGAAAGACCTTATTGACAGGCTCAATGAGCTTGCACCCGACATCGATGTTTTCATCATTCCCGATAAAAGCCTTTCCGCAAAGAATGCCAAGCGCAGGTATTTATCCGACGAACACTTCAGCGCAAGCGACGTGCTCAAGACCGTTGCAATTCTTGCGCTGTGCACGGTTATCGGCTTTATTTTCACCCGATTCGGTTTTTCTACGGCCAACGTCATAGTCGTCTACATTCTCGGCGTTCTCGGGATTGCCATGACAACAAGAGGCCGAAGCTACAGCCTGCTGACTTCCATTTTGTCAGTGCTGATATTTAACTTTTTCTTCACCGAGCCTTACTTCTCCCTCTTTGCAAATCCCAGCCATATAGCCACGTTTATAATAATGTTTGCGGCGGCCTATTTTATTTCGTCGCTGACGACAAGAATAAAGCGCCAGACCGTGCAGACGGCCCAGCGCGCATATAGAACTGAGATTCTCCTTGAAACGAGCCAGAAGCTCCACAAGGCAGAAAACGAAGAACAGATTTTATCCGTCACCGCCGCCCAGCTCGTAAGACTGCTTGAAAAGGACATCATTATCTATCCCGTCAAAAACGAAGAGCTTCAGTCTCCCCTGCTGTTTCCCGTTTACGAAGGAAAGAGCCTTGACGAATATCTGAAGCCGTCAGAACGCAGCATCGCCGAATGGACGCTGAAAAACAACAGACAGGCAGGCCGTTCCACGTCAAATTCATCTGATTCAAAATGCCTTTACATGGCAATCCGCGGAACCTCCGACGTGCTTGCCGTTGCCTGCGTTGTACTTGATAAAGCACGCGGCCCCGAAAGCTTCGAGAAGACCCTCATGGTGACGATTCTCGATGAGTGCGGAATAATACTTGAAAACGAAAATAACATGCGGGAAAAGCGGGAGATTGAAGAGCATGCCCGAGCCGAGGAACTCAGAGCAAATCTTCTCAGGTCAATATCCCATGACCTGCGTACCCCGCTGACGGGCATATCGGGCAATGCGGCTCTGCTCATGGAACAGGAACTGAGCGAAGCCAAGCAGAAGGGAATTTACAGCGACATTTACGATGACTCCCAGTGGCTTATTAATCTTGTGGAAAACCTTCTGTCCATAACCCGCATCGAGGCCGACGGCAAGCTTTCCAATATTCAGCCCGAACTGATAAGCGACATGCTCCGCGAGGCGATGACACATATTGACCGAAGCGCGGGCAGTCATAGTATAAGGGTTGAAAACGGGAACGAATATCTCATGGCATACATGGATGCCCGCCTGATTATGCAGGTGCTTATTAATCTTGTGAACAACGCAATCAAGTACACTCCCGAAAATTCGAGCATTGTTATTTCCGCCGAGGACTGCGGCGACTTCGCCAAGATAAGCGTTGCCGACGACGGTGCTGGTGTGCCCGATGAACTGAAGCCAAGGATTTTTGATATGTTCTATACAGGAAACAACTCACGGGGCGACAGCCGCAGAGGTCTCGGCCTCGGCCTTGCCCTTTGCAAGAGCATCGTGCTTGCCCACGGGGGTGAGATTTCCGTAACAGATAACGAGCCGCACGGTGCGGTATTCACATTCAGCTTACCGAAAGTCGAGGCAAACCATAATGAATAAACCCCAGATACTCGTGGTCGAGGACGACAATGCCGTTGCAAGCCTTATTGCCACCACACTTGAAACTCAGGATTATCAGTATAAGCGAGCTAAAAATGGCGCCACAGCCGTTATGGAGGCGCTGACATATAAGCCTGACGTCATGCTTCTCGACCTTGGCCTTCCCGATATGGACGGCGTTGAGATAATAAGTAAAATACGCGCGTGGAGCAATATGCCCATAATCGTCGTGTCGGCGAGAAGCGAGGATTCGGACAAGGTTTCTGCGCTCGATGCGGGAGCGGATGACTATCTTACGAAGCCGTTTTCCGTCGATGAGCTTCTTGCCCGACTTCGCGTTGCACTCAGAAGAGTGCGATACGACAGCCAGCGTCTGAGCGATGAGGCCAGCGTATACGAAAACGGTGGGCTGAAAATTGACTATGCCGCAGGCTGTGTTTTCCTCGACGGTGAGGAAATTCACCTGACGCCCATTGAATACAAGCTTGTCTGCCTGCTTGCCAAGAATACGGGCAAGGTACTGACCCATAACTTTATTCTCAAAGAGGTCTGGGGAAGTCCCACTGCCTCGGATGTCCAGTCCCTGCGCGTTTATATGGCAATGCTGAGGAAAAAGCTTGAGCCCGACCCCGCCAAGCCCGAATATATACAGACTCATATCGGCATCGGCTACCGAATGCTGAGGCATCAATAGCATTGGATCATTACAAAACTCCCGAAAAGGATTTTTCGGGAGTTTTTAATTTTGTCCGTTTATTCATCAGTTGTTAATAATAACCGCTTTCCACTCCCCAATACTGTCAACAGCGGCTGTCTTTCCAACAGCTTTTTTGTTTATTTGTACAAAAACAACAAAATAGATTGATATTTTTAAGACTTTGGGTTGAGCTTTTGTGCATATGTGATATAATATTGCTCGTATGATATGTGTACACCTGCGTTTTTCGCGGTGTGCACTATAAAAATGTTATTAAAAATGCACAGATATATGAAAGGAGCCCTCATGTCAGAGAGAGTATTCAACAAGGTTCTCGTCGCGAACCGCGGCGAAATCGCAGTACGAATCTTCCGTGCATGCTATGACCTCGGTATACACACCGTCGCCATGTATTCAAAGGAAGATACCTTCAGCCTGTTCCGCACCAAGGCAGACGAAGCATATCTCATCGGTGAGAACAAGAGCCCCCTCGGCGTTTATCTCGATATTCCCGAGATAATCGACCTGGCAAAGCGCCGCGGTGTTGACGCTATCCATCCCGGCTACGGTTTTCTTTCCGAAAACGCAGATTTTGCACGCGCATGCGAAGAAAACGGTATAACCTTTATCGGACCTCCCAGCGATATTCTGGGCAAGATGGGCGATAAGCTTTCCGCAAAGCAGATTGCCATTGACTGTGGCGTTCCCATTGTTCCCGGCTGTACCGACCCTATCAAGGACGGCGAAGAAGCGCTCAGACTGGCTAAGTCCTTCGGCTTCCCCGTAATTTTAAAGGCGGCAGCAGGCGGCGGCGGACGCGGTATGCGTCTGTGCAACTCCGAAGAGGAAGTTATCCCCGCATTCGAGCTGGTCAAGGGCGAAGCAAAGAAAGCTTTCGGCAACGACGATATCTTCATGGAAAAGTATCTCGTTGAGCCCAAGCACATTGAAGTTCAGATTCTTGCCGATAAATACGGTAACGTCCGTCATCTGGGTGAACGTGACTGCTCTCTTCAGCGCAGATACCAGAAGGTTGTTGAGTTTGCTCCTGCATGGAGCGTATCTCCCGAGGTACGCGCACAGCTTCATGCAGACGCTGTTAAGATTGCGGAAGCAGTCGGCTATGTAAACGCAGGTACTGTTGAGTTCCTCGTTGACAAAAACGGCGACCACTACTTCATAGAAATGAATCCCCGCATTCAGGTTGAGCACACCGTTACCGAAATGGTCACCAGCATCGACCTCGTCCGCGCACAGATTCTCATAGCTGAAGGTGCCGAAATCGGCCATCCCGAAATCGGTCTCGGCAATCAGGACGACCTGAAAATGAACGGCTATGCAATCCAGTGCCGTGTTACCACCGAGGATCCCGCAAACAAGTTTGCTCCCGATAACGGCAAAATCTCCAGCTACCGTTCCGGCGGCGGCTTCGGCGTACGTCTTGACGGTGGCAACGTTGACACAGGCTCCGTCATTTCTCCTTACTACGATTCTCTGCTCGTCAAGGTCACCAGCTGGGACTGCACCTTCCCCGCAGTATGCCGCAAGGCGGCTCGCGCAATAAACGAAGAGCGTGTACGTGGCGTTAAGACCAACATTCCTTTCGTCACCAACATTTTGAAGCACCCAACCTTTATAGAGGGCAAGTGCCACACCAAGTTCATTGACGAATCTCCCGAGCTGTTTGATTTCGACGAAAGCCGCGACCGCGCAACCCGCGTTCTGAAGTACATAGCAAACATTCAGGTCAACAATCCCGAGGTCGAACGCCATCAGTACGATGCTCCCCGTTTCCCCCAGCCTCAGCGCACCATCACCAAGGCTGACGGTCTCAAGCAGCTTCTCGACACCAAAGGTCCCGATGCAGTCAAGGACTGGGTTCTCAACCAGAAGAAGCTTCTCATTACCGACACCACCATGCGCGATGCACACCAGTCTCTGCTGAGCACCCGCCTGCGTACCCGCGATATGGTTAAGGCCGCAGACGGCACCGCAGATATCCTTGCCGACTGCTTCTCCCTCGAAATGTGGGGCGGCGCAACCTTCGATACCTGCTACCGCTTCCTGCACGAATCTCCCTGGGAACGCCTTGTATGGCTCCGCGAGAAGATTCCCAACATCCCCTTCCAGATGCTTCTGCGCGGTTCCAACCTTGTCGGTTATCAGAGCTATCCCGATAATCTCGTCCGTGAGTTCGTAGCAGAGTCCGCAAAGCAGGGCATCGACGTATTCCGCGTATTCGATTCCCTCAACTGGATTCCCAACATGGAAGTTGCCATGGACGAGGTACTCAATCAGAATAAGCTTCTCGAGGCAACCATGTGCTACACCGGCGATATCCTCGACCCGAGCCGCGATAAATACACTCTCAAGTACTACGTAGACCTTGCCAAGGAGCTAGAGCATCGCGGTGCTCACATCCTCACCATTAAGGATATGTCCGGTCTGCTGAAGCCTTACGCGGCAAAGAAGCTCATCTCCACCCTCAAGCAGGAAATCGGCATTCCCGTCAATCTACATACTCATAACACCACCGGCAACCAGCTGGCAACCCTGCTCATGGCATCTGAAGCAGGCTGCGATATCGTCGATACCGCTATCGGCTCTCTCGCAAACCTCACCAGCCAGCCCAGCATGAACGCCCTCAACGAGGCTCTCCGCGGCCAGGAACGTGACCCCGGCTTCGACCCTCAGCGTCTGCAGGAGCTCTGCGATTACTGGGGCGATGTCCGTCTGCGTTACGAGAACTTCGACAAGGGTCTCAAGATTCCCGTAACCGATATCTACCGTTACGAAATCCCCGGAGGTCAGTACACCAATCTCCAGCCTCAGGTCGAGTCCCTCGGTCTTGGCCACCGCTTCAATGAAGTCAAGGAGATGTACCGCACCGTAAACCTCATGATCGGCGATATTATCAAGGTAACTCCCTCCTCCAAGATGGTCGGCGACCTTGCAATATTCATGGTACAGAATGACCTCACTCCCGAAAACATTGTCGAGCGCGGCGAGTCTCTCGCCTTCCCGGACAGCGTTGTTGCTTACTTCAAGGGCATGATGGGTCAGCCTCCCTGCGGCTTCCCCGAGGATCTTCAGAAAGTTGTTCTTAAAGGTGAGAAGCCTCTTACCGACCGTCCCGGCGCGCTGATCGAGCCCTGCGACTTCGAAAAGCTCGAAGAAGAGGTAAGACAGATTCATCCCAAATACGAAGAGCGCCACTCTCTCATTTCCTACGCTATGTACCCCAAGGTATATGAGGAGTTCATCCGCCACTATAAGGAATACGGCTACATTACCCGTATGGGCAGCCACGTGTTCTTCAACGGCATGGCAATCGGCGAAACCAACAAGATTAACATCGAGGACGGCAAGACTCTCGTCATCAAGTATCTGGGTCTGGGCGACCTGAACGAAGACGGCACCCGCAACGTCCAGTTCGAGCTCAACGGCATGCGCCGCGAAGTCGCCGTTCCCGACCCCAAGGCTGTTAACAGCGCAAGCAAGGTCACCATGGCCGATCCTAACGACAAGAGCCAGGTCGGTTCCTCCATCCCCGGCATGGTCTGCAAGGTTGCAGTTAAGCCCGGCGATGCAGTCAAGGTAAACGACGTTCTCGCAGTCGTCGAAGCAATGAAGATGGAAACCAGCATTGTTGCCCGCATGGACGGCACTGTTGATGAAGTATTCATAAAGGAAAGCCAGTCCGTCAAGGCCGGCGAGCTTATGATGACCATCAAGTAATTGATAAAACAAAACCCCTCCCGATTGGGAGGGGTTTTTTCTATGCTTTAAGCTTTTTCTTTCATTATCTTTTCCATTATCGCAAATGCCGCAACAGCAAGGACAAATTCCGCGACCAGCTGTGCATATGCAAGTCCGTACATGGGGAAAAGTTTATTCAGTACAAACATTGCGGGGATTTCCAGAACAATCTTACGCAGTATCGCGAACACGAGCGAACGCCCGCCCATGCCGCAGGCCTGGAATATGGCGACGGCAAGGAAGTCGACAAAGAGGAAAGGCATTGCGATTGAAGCACCGCGCATAAATGCTCCGCCATACTCCACAATGGTTTCGTTGGACATGAACAGCCCGATTATAGGCTCTGCCAACATGAACGAAATAGCAGCGGCAAGCACCATGAATGCGCCTGCAATCTTTTCGGTAAAGCGTATGGTTTCCTTCATGCGCAAGCGATTGCCCGAGGAGAAGTTGTATCCCACGAGGGGCAGAATGCCCTGAGCAACTCCCATTGAGATATACATAGGCACCATGGCAACCTTATGGGTTATGCCCATGGCCGAAACCGCTTCCGTACCGTAACCTGCCATGAAGTTATTCATAATGGTCATTCCCGTTACGTTAAGCAGATTTTGGATTGATGCGGGAATACCGACGCCGAACACCTCAGACGCGATTTTCTTCGTGGGCCAGAACTGCCTTATATTCATGCTGACGAAAGTATCGTCGCGCTTTCTGATAACAAGAATTATGTAGTAGATACAGGCAACGCAGTTGGAGATAAAGGTCGCAAGTCCTGCGCCTGCGGCACCTAAGCCTAAGCCCCAGGGCATTATGAATATGGGATCCAGTACTATGTTAAGCACACATCCGCTCATGGTGCCTATGCTTGCGTGCATGGCGCTTCCCTCGGCCCTGACAAGGTTTGCCATTACCACGTTCAGCATAGACGGCACAGCACCGCATGTAACAGTCCAGAACAGATATGCCGTAGTCTGTGCATCGTTTGTTGCGTCAGCTCCCAAAAGCTTTAACAGACCGCCATGGAACACCGTGGCACAAAGCGAAAACAGCATGCCGCAGAATATTGCACAGTAGAAGCCGAATGCCGCGCTTTTACGGACTGTTTTATAGTCTTTCAGCCCAAGCGCTCGGCTCATCATGCTGGAACAGCCCGTGCCGAACAGATTGGTTACGGCATTAAATGCAAGCAGCACAGGCGCCGCAAGAGTGACCGCACTTGTTTCAAGAGGGTCATTCAGTCTGCCGACAAAAAAGGTATCCGCAAGATTATATAATACCATGACAAGGCAGGCCGCGACTGTCGGTATTGCCAGCTTTGCAACCGCCTTTGGCACGGGATAGTTTTCAAAAAGGTCTTCCTTGCTGACTTTGCTCATTTTTACGAGCTCTTCCTTTCTTGGAATATGAAAGAAATTATACCACCGCAATGCCTTTCATTCAACAAATAAATGCTGACGGCATTGAGCCGTCAGCATTTACTGTACATATGCGAGGTTAGTGGATTGAAATCAGAATTTGAGGATGCCGTCAATGCCCATGTCGATCATAGCCTTGACGTTTCTCTTGGTGCTGGGTGCAACGGGCATGGGGTTCTCAGCGGTAAACTCGCGGTAAAGAACATGGTCAATGACTTCGGGGAAGTCTGCTGCCAGACGTGCCTGCATGTCAGCAATGACCTTCTTGTGATCCTTGTTGGACAGAGGAGAGTACTGGAAGTTAACAACGAGCCACTTCTTGCCGTTTTCTTCGGGAGTGGTGATAACGCTGGACATGATGTTCTTGGAGTCGCGCTGGATGGTGTCTGCCATCATGAAGGGCAGAACCTTCTTGCCGTTTTCAAGAGTGACTTCGCAGTCGTCGCGATCCTTCATGTGGATAGCGCCCTTCTTGTCGATGCAGCCATAGGAACCGCAGGTGAGCCATTCCATGCCGTATTCGTCGGTAACGATCTTCTCGAGGGTCTTTGCGGGATCCTTGTAGCCTGCCATGTTGGTTGCGGAGTTTGCAACGATGAGGCCGTATTCATTGTAGCCGACTTCCTTGTATACGCCGTCAACATTCTTGAGGATTGCTGCCTGTGCGTAAGGAACGGGAGCCATGCCTGCATCCTTGCCCTTGAGTGCCTTGAACAGGGTGTAGTAGATGCCGCCGTGCTCGGTATCGCCGCCGCCGAGACCGATAGGTGCCCAGGGAAGACGGACGGGTCCGATAAGGGGAATTGCAACGCCGGCTCTGTTCTTCTTGAGCCAGGTATTGATGAACTCTTCTTCGCCGGGCTGGCAGGGTTCGCCGACTGCCATGGTTGCGAGGAGCCACTTCATCTTTCTGTCTGCGTATCTGCCTTCAACAAGGTTCTCGTTTGCAGCGTGGAGCCAGGAGCAGGTAGTTGCAAGAACGAAGGTGGGCTTATTGATGAACAGCTCGTCGAGGAACTTTTCCTTGGTGAAGGAAGGCTCCATGGAAACAGACCACATCTGGAAGAACGCGTCGGAGTACATGGTGATTAGGTCGGTGTTGGTATCGGTGTGCAGAAGTGCCATGCCGCGCATGCTCTTAACCATGGGGTTGCCGCAAAGCTCGGGGTCATGGAAAACACCGACGGTAATAGCACTGCGTCCGCGGTGAATCATGCGCTTGGGGAAGCCGATTCTGGTGGAACCGCTGGTGTATGTAACGAGGAAGTCGGTATCGAGGCCGTTGTCGTCAACGACTTCGTCAACGTGGTCAGCGCCCATTTCCAGGAACTGATCGAACAGGAATACGGTGCTGTCCTTCTCTGCGTACTGCTTTGCAATGTTCTCGAACTTGTAGTAGTCAGCAAGAGTGGGCTCATAACCTTCGGTCTTGGAAGGATCTTCGGGCAGGCAGTCTGCCAGAGAAACAATCAGCTTATGGTCGAAGCCGGCCTTCTCAACTGCTTCTGCGATTTCGGGATACTGGTCGTCAGTTGCGATAATGAGCTTGTGGGAAACTTCGCTCAGAATAATGTAAATGAATTCGGGATTGTAGTGAGAGCCGAAGAAGTTCAGCTTAACGCCGACCTTGCTGCCTGCCAGCATGATAAGAGGAACGATGGGATGGTTGGTTACGGGGCATGCAATTTCGTCGCCCTTTTCAATGCCCAGGGAAACGAGTGCGCCTGCCAGCTTGTCTGCCATTGCGTAGGTTTCACGTGCGGTATAGATATTGCCGCGGTAGAAGAGCATCTCCTGATCCATCTTCTTTGCCTTTTCCCAACGGCCCTTCAGGCAGGAATACCAGGAACGGTTGTATTCCTTCTCAATCATCTTCAGACCTTCGATAGCCTTCTTGCCAACCTTGAAGATACGGCCGGAGGGCTTGTCCATTCTGTCGGCAAAATAAGGTGCCATGTCCTCGAGATGATAAACATTCAGTCTCTGTGTTTCTTCGTTAAAAAGTTTAAAGCCCTGGGTTTCGCTCATGATAATTCTCCTATTCTTAATCCCGATAAACTCCGCAAAAAATTAATGTTAGTGCACTAACATTAATTTGCAGATTTTATCGATTATTTACTGTTTGTCCCACCCTGTCGGGTGAAATTTATTTAAACACGGTGATCATACATTTGCATTTTAGTTGAAATGTAAAAATCTCCCTAGCTTTAACACTATCCCATTAATTTATTAAAATTTCATTAATTTTCGAGCAAATTCAATTATTTGGGAGAAAGTTATACTTCATGTGTTGTTATTAATATAACTCTCAATGATATCGGCCGTAAAGCGAATAATATCAAGCGCTGTCATGCTCGGCGTGAACACTTCATATGTTCTTATTCCGGTGTAAATATTGGTTACAAGCTGGTAAACCTCGTAGATATTAACGTCGGGCTTTACCGAGCCGTCTGCGAGTCCCTCCTGCAGTGCATTAAGAGTCGGGGCAGGGATTTCCTCAAAAAATTCCTTCCAGAATTTTCTCGGATTTTCCACATAATCGTTCTTTGTTTCGCGAGATGCGAGGTTAAACATTTCGCGCGTATATTCAAGCCATTCCGGGTTTTCCTTATAGAGCTCATAATATACGTCCATACATGCTCTGAACTTTTCAAATCCCGTGCTGAGATTTTTTGAAGCCTCTCTGTATGCGGGCATGTAGTAATCGTTATAGAACTCCATGAGACTGTCATGCCACACCGCAAGCGCAAGATTATACTTGTTGTCGAAGTAACGGTAAATTGAAGTCGGTGCAAGTCCGCTCTTCTGGGCTATGCTGGTAATTGTTGTGTTTTCGACACCGTTTTCAAGGAACAGATTCTGGCACACATCAAGGACCTTGCGAATATTAAATTCTCTTATCTGGCTCTGATTCATAGCTCATATTCCTTTTCATCAAACTTGTACTATTATATATTTAATTCTTCAAATGTCAACTGCTACTTATCAGGCAAATAAAAAGGCAGAGCAAGGTTGAAACCGCTCTGCCTTTTAATTCCTTTTTTAGCTTAGAAAAGTCCTGAAATTACGCCGTTTTCGTCAACATCAATCTTCTCTGCCGCAGGGGCTTTGGGAAGTCCGGGCATGGTCATTATATCACCTGCCAGGGCGACGATGAAGCCTGCGCCTGCGGAAACCTTTGCGTTTCTGATGGTGACAACGAAGTCCTCGGGTGCGCCGAGAAGCTTGGGGTCATCCGAGAAGCTGTACTGAGTCTTTGCAATGCAGACGGGGATTTTATCATAGCCCAGCTCGGTCAGGCGCGCAATCTGCTTTGCGGCTGCGGGAAGAATGGAAATATCCTTGCCGCCGTAAATACGAGTTGCAACCGCCTTAAGCTTTTCCTCGATGCTGAGGTCAAGTTCATAGCTAAAGCTGAAATTGCCCTGCTCCTCTTCGCAGAGGCGCACAACCTCTTTTGCAAGCTCTATGCCGCCGTTACCGCCGTCTGCCCATACGGTGGACAGGCATACGTTAACGCCAAGCTCTGCGCACTTTTCCATGATGTACTTAATCTCATTGTCGGTGTCGGTGGGGAAACGGTTTACTGCAACAACGCAGGGAAGCTTATATACGTTCTTGATGTTGGAAACGTGACGGAGCAGATTGGGAATACCCTTTTCGAGTGCGTTAAGGTCTTCAGTGTTCAGCTCGTTCTTTGCAAGACCGCCGTGCATCTTGAGTGCGCGCACGGTTGCGACAACAACGACCGCATCGGGAGTAAGTCCAGATACGCGGCACTTTATGTCGAGGAATTTCTCTGCGCCGAGGTCTGCGCCGAAGCCTGCCTCAGTGACAGTGTAGTCGCCTGCCTTGAGCGCCATACGGGTTGCCAGAACGGAGTTGCAGCCGTGAGCAATATTTGCGAAAGGTCCGCCGTGAACGAATGCGGGAGTGCCCTCAAGAGTCTGCACCAGATTGGGCTTGAGTGCGTCCTTCAAAAGTGCGGTCATTGCGCCCTGCGCCTTGAGGTCGCCTGCGGTTACGGGCTCGTCAGAGTAGGTGTAGCCGACGATTATCTTGGAAAGGCGTTCCTTAAGGTCGGAAACGGAGCTTGCAAGGCACATGATTGCCATAATCTCGCTGGCAACGGTGATGTCAAAGCCGTCCTCACGGGGAACGCCGTGGGCTTTGCCGCCCATGCCATCGATTATGTTGCGCAGCTGGCGGTCGTTCATATCCATGCAGCGCTTCCATGTGATGCGGCGGGGGTCAATGTTAAGAGCATTGCCCTGCTGAATGTGGTTATCCAGCATTGCGGCAAGAAGATTGTTTGCCGCGGTCATAGCGTGAATATCGCCTGTGAAGTGAAGGTTAATATCCTCCATGGGAACAACCTGTGCGTAACCGCCGCCGCAGGCACCGCCCTTGATACCGAACACGGGGCCGAGAGAGGGCTCGCGCATTGCGACGATGGAATTCTTGCCAATCTTGCGCAGACCGTCTGCAAGGCCGATGGTAGTGGTGGTCTTGCCTTCGCCTGCGGGAGTGGGAGTGATTGCGGTAACAAGAATAAGCTTGCCGTCGGGATTCTTGTTCTCGTTAAGATAAGCGAAATCAACCTTGGCTTTGTTTCTGCCGTACTGCTCAAGGTACTTTTCGTCAATTCCTGCAGTCTGCGCTATGTCAAAGATGTGCTGCGCCTTGCACTGCTGTGCAATTTCAATGTCTGAAAGATATGCCATGGTCAATCTCCTCTTTTACTTAAAATATTTTACTGCTGAAGCAAACATTTTCATGTCGTAATTTCCGGGGACATTCTTATAAAGGTCTTTTCCTATTCGTTCTGCATGTCCCATTTTGCCGAATACTCTGCCATCGGGCGAGGTTATGCCTTCGATAGCAAATGCGGAATTATTGGGATTAAACTGAACATTATCGGTGGCGTTGCCATCAAAGTCCACGTACTGGGTTGCAATCTGTCCGTTTTCGGCAAGCTTCCGGACAAGCTCGTCGGATGCAAGAATTCTGCCCTCGCCATGAGAAATGGGAACGCTGTAAACATCGCCTACTTCCGTACCCGCAAGCCACGGGGACTTGTTTGATGCAACGCGGACGCACACTATCTTGGACTGGTGGCGGGCGATGGTGTTAAAGGACAGCGTGGGGCAGGTTTCGTCGGTGTCGATAATCTTGCCGTAAGGTACAAGACCCAGCTTTATGAGAGCCTGGAAGCCGTTGCAGATACCGCACATGAGTCCGTCGCGCTTCTCAAGGAGATTGCTTACCTCTTCCTTTACTGCTCCGTTGCGGAAGAATGCGGTTATAAACTTGCCGCTTCCGTCGGGCTCGTCACCGCCGCTGAAGCCGCCGGGGATAAATACCATCTGCGCGGTTTTAAGGCTTTCTGCAAAACTGTCAACGCTCTTGGCAATAGCATCTGCGCTCAGGTTGCGGATTACCATTATCTCGGGCTCTGCGCCTGCATCACGCACAGCCTTTGCGCTGTCGAACTCGCAGTTTGTGCCGGGGAATACGGGGATGAGCACCTTGGGCTTTGCAACTTTAACTGCGGGAGAAACGCGCTCATTTGTCTTAAACTCAAAGTTTTCTATTTTCTTGCCCTCGGCGGGGATATTGCAGGGATAAACGCTCTCAAGCTTATTCTCATAAGCCTCTATGAGCTTTTCCATGCAAACGCTCTTATCGCCGTAAGCAAAGCCGCAGTTTTCGGTAACGGTGCCGATTACGGGAAGTCCTGCGTCCTCGGTCATTTCAAGCACGAATGCGCCGTACTTGTATCCAAAGATATCTTCAAGGGAAACTGCACCGTCAAACTCAAAGCCAAAGCCGTTGCCGAGGCACATTTTGAACACAGCTTCTGCTGCACCGCCATAGCCGGGGGTATATGCCGCAACTGCCTTGCCCGAACGTAGAAGCGCAGTGTCGATACCAAAGTTATTAAGCAGACTCTCGGAGGTGGGCAGACCCTGCTCATCATATTCGGGAGCGAGGATGCAAACCTTGTCCCCTGCCTTCTTAAACTCATTGGAAACGATATTGCCCGTCTTTTCGGTAGTTACGGCAAAGGAAATAAGCGTGGGCGGAACATGGAGATTTTCAAATGAGCCCGACATGGAATCCTTGCCGCCGATTGAGCCGATGCCCAGCTCCATCTGTGCCTTGAACGCACCGAGCAGCGCCGCCAGAGGCTTACCCCAGCGCTCGGGCTCTTTGTTGAGTCGCTCGAAGTATTCCTGGAAGCTGAGGTAAACATCCTCAAACTTTGCGCCCGTTGCGATAAGCTTACATACGCTCTCCACAACCGCAATATACGCGCCGTGATAGGGACACTTCTCGCTTACATAGGGGTTAAAGCCCCATGACATGAGTGAGCAGTCATCGGTGTGTTTCTTTTCCACGGAAATTTTCTGCACCATCGCCTGAATGGGAGTGCGCTGATTTTTGCCGCCGAAGGGCATGAGCACGGTGCCTGCGCCGATGGTGGAGTCAAAGCGCTCGGAAAGTCCGCGCTTTGAGCAGACGTTGAGGTCGGATGCAAGTGAAAGCATTCCGCTTTCAAAGCCTTCGGGGATTTCCTTGCTGAAGTCCTCAGTCTTTTTTACACACGCTTCAACGTGCTTTTCAGCGCCGTTTGTATCGAGGAATGCGCGGGAGATATCGGCAATTTTGTTGCCCTTCCAATGCATGACAAGGCGGGGCTCCTCGGTCACGGTTGCAAGCACGGTTGCCTCAAGGTTTTCGCTTGCGGCAAGAGCCATGAAGCGCTCAACATTTTCTTTTTCTATGACAACGGCCATGCGCTCCTGAGACTCGCTGATTGCAAGCTCGGTACCGTCAAGGCCCTCATATTTCTTGGGCACTGCATCAAGGTTAATGTCAAGTCCGTCAGCAAGCTCACCGACAGCAACGGATACACCGCCTGCGCCGAAGTCGTTGCAGCGCTTAATCATACGGCTTGCCTCTGCATTGCGGAAAAGGCGCTGGAGCTTTCTCTCCTCGGGTGCGTTACCCTTCTGCACCTCTGCACCGCAGTTTTCGAGGGACTCAACTGTGTGGGATTTGGAAGAGCCCGTTGCACCGCCGCAGCCGTCGCGGCCTGTTCTGCCGCCAAGCAGAATTACGATATCGCCGTCTGCGGGGCGTTCGCGGCGTACATTCTCCGCAGGTGCCGCCGCGATAACCGCGCCGACCTCCATGCGCTTTGCAACGTAGCCGGGATGATAAAGCTCATCGACTATGCCGGTTGCAAGACCTATCTGGTTGCCGTAGGAGGCATAGCCTGCTGCGGCTGTGGTGACAATCTTGCGCTGGGGAAGCTTGCCCTTAAGAGTTTCGTTTACGGGCTTGAGAGGGTCAGCGGCGCCCGTAAGACGCATCGCGCCGTAGACATAGCTTCTGCCGGAAAGAGGATCGCGGATTGCACCGCCTATGCAGGTTGCCGCACCACCGAAAGGCTCAATCTCGGTGGGATGATTGTGGGTTTCGTTTTTGAACAGCAGGAGCCAGGGCTCTTTTTCGCCGTCAACATCAATATCAATCTTGACGGTGCATGCATTAATCTCCTCGGACTCGTCAAGCTTCTGAAGCTTGCCAGCCTTTTTGAGATACCTGACCGCTAAAGTTGCGATATCCATAAGATTGACGGGCTTTGTGCGATTAAGCTCCTCGCGGGTTGCAAGGTACTTTTCAAAGGTACGCTGGATTTCCTCGTCCTCAAAGCTGACCTTGTCAATGGTGGTCATAAAGGTTGTATGACGGCAGTGGTCGGACCAGTAGGTATCAATCATCTTAATCTCGGTGATTGTGGGCTCGCGATTTTCACTGCGGAAGTATTCCTGACACACTGTGATGTCGTCAATATCCATTGCAAGTCCCTTGGAAGCAACAAACTCCGAAAGTCCCTCTTCGGAAAGCTCATTGAAGCCGTGGAGAGTCGCAACGGATTCGGGAATGTCGTACTCGACCTTTAAGGTTTCGGGCAGAGCCATGGAAGCCTCGCGGGCTTCAACGGGGTTAATAACGTATTTTTTAATCTCTGCGATTTCAGCATCGCTCAGCTCGCCCTTGAGAACATAGACCTTTGCGGTCTTAACATCAGGGCGCTCACCCTGAGAGATAATCTGGATGCACTGCGCCGCGGAGTCTGCGCGCTGGTCAAACTGACCGGGCAGATACTCAACCGCGAACACCGTACCTTCTGCGCTTAAGCTGTCGGAAACAATATCGACCTGAGGCTCGGAGAATACGGTTTTCTTTGCGTACTCGAAAAGCTCGGGTGCGATATTCTCAACGTCATAGCGGTTTATTACACGGACATCTTGAAGATTTTCGATGCCGAGCAGATTTCTTGCATCGGAAAGCAAACTCTTTGCCTCAGATGCAAGCTCTTTCTTCTTTTCAACAAATACACGGCAGACCATTACTTTTCCTCCCATGCTTTCATTGCTTTTGCGCCGATATCGCGGCGGTAAAACGCATTATCGAAATTAACTTTTTCTACCATTGCGTAGGACTTCTCAATTGCCTCGGGCAGGGTATCGCCGATTGCGGTAACACCGAGCACGCGTCCGCCTGCTGTCAGCAGGCTTTGCTTATACACTCTGGCACCCGCAACATAAACATTGGGAAGAAGCTCATCGGGAATTGTAATCTCAAAGTCCTTTTCATAGCTCTGGGGATAACCGTCGGATGCCATAATAACGCAACATGCGTTTTTATCGGAAAATTTCACTTCCGTATCCTTCAAAGTGCCATTTGTGGTCGCCTGCATTACTGTCAGCAAATCGCTTTCGAGAAGCGGCAGGGTAACCTGAGTTTCGGGGTCACCGAAACGGCAGTTATACTCAATGACCTTGGGTCCGTCCGGGGTCAGCATGAGTCCGAAATACAGACAGCCCTTAAAGGTTCTCCCCTCTGCCTTCATCGCGCGGATTGTGGGCAGGAAGATTTCATCCATGCAGCGCTGTGCGATTTCCTCTGTATAGTAGGGGTTAGGGGCAACAGTACCCATACCGCCCGTGTTGAGTCCCTCGTCATTATCCTTTGCGCGCTTATGGTCCATGGAGGATATCATGGGAACAACGGTTTCGCCGTCGGTGAAGCTCAGCACAGACACCTCGGGACCTGTGAGAAACTCCTCGATAACTATGCTGTTTCCGCTTGCTCCGAACTTGAGATCCTGCATAATTGATCTTACCGCTTTTCTTGCCTCGTCGCGGGTCTGGGCAATTATTACGCCCTTGCCGAGTGCAAGTCCGTCAGCCTTGATGACTACGGGGATTGGGCAGGTTTCAACATATTCAAATGCTTTTGCGGCATCGTCAAAGCTTTCGTACCCAGCTGTGGGGATGCCGTATTTTTTCATAAGGTTTTTGGAAAAGACCTTGCTGCCTTCGATAATTGCGGCGGCCTTATTCGGGCCGAAGCAGGGCACACCGACCTCGTTCAGTGCATCGACACAGCCGAGAACGAGAGGGTCATCGGGTGCCACAACTGCATAGTCAATTTTATTTTCAAGTGCAAATCTGGCAATGCCTGCAATATCCTTCGCACCTATGGGGATGCACATTGCATCCTTTTCAATTCCGCCGTTGCCGGGCAGAGCATAGATTTCCTTAACCTTCGGATTTTCTTTCAGTTTTTTTATGATGGCGTGTTCACGTCCGCCGCCGCCGACTACAAGAAGCTTCATTGCGCTCCTCCCTTTTTATCTATCAATGATGGAACAGACGCATATGGGTGAATGCCATGACCATGTTGTACTTGTCGCAGCACTCGATTACCAGGTCGTCGCGGATTGAACCGCCGGGCTGTGCGATATAGCTTACGCCTGAGCGGTATGCACGCTCAATGTTATCACTGAAGGGGAAGAATGCATCCGAGCCCAGTGCAACGCCTGCCTTGGTTGCAAGGTATGCTTTCATTTCCTCTGCGGTGAAAGGCTCGGGCTGTTCAGTGAAGTATTTCTGCCAGATACCGTCTGCGCAGACATCTTCCTCGTTCTTATTGATGTAGCCGTCAATTACGTTGTCGCGGTCAGCTCTGCCAAGCTCGGGCTTGAAGGGCAGGTTAATGACCTTATCGCTCTGACGCAGGAACCATGTGTCTGCCTTGCCGCCTGCAAGACGGGTGCAGTGAATTCTCGACTGCTGACCTGCGCCGACACCGATTGCCTGTCCGTCAACTGCGTAGCAGACGGAGTTGGACTGGGTGTACTTGAGGGTAATAAGAGCAACGATGAGGTCGCGGCATGCGCTCTCGGGAAGCTCCTTATTTGCGGTAACCAGCTCGGAAAGAAGCTCGTTATTGATCTTAAAGTTGTTTCTTCCCTGCTCAAAGGTGATGCCGTAAACCTGCTTAGTTTCCTGAGATTCGGGAACATAGTCGGGGTCAATCTTAACTATATTGTAGTTGCCCTTGCGCTTGGTTTTTAAAATCTCCAGTGCCTCGGGCTCGTATCCGGGAGCGATAACGCCGTCGGAAACTTCGCGCTTAATGAGCTTTGCAGTGGTGACATCGCAGACATCGGACAGGGCAACCCAGTCGCCGAAGGAGCACATTCTGTCAGTACCGCGTGCGCGTGCGTATGCGCATGCGAGAGGAGAATCGTCAAGTCCCTCAATATCGTCAACAAAGCATGCTTTCTTAAGGGTGTCGCTGAGCTTCAGGCCGCAGGCGGCGCTGGTAGGACTTACGTGCTTAAAGGAGGTTGCGCAGGCAAGACCTGTTGCCTCTTTCAGCTCTTTGACAAGCTGCCATGAGTTGAATGCATCGAGGAAGTTGATATAACCGGGGCGGCCGGAGAGAATCTCGATGGGGAGCTCGGAGCCGTCGTTCATGTATATTTTTGCGGGCTTCTGATTGGGGTTGCAGCCGTACTTAAGTTCAAATTCTTTCATATTCGCGCCTCACTTATTCTTATTGATTAAACGGTCGTCGTACTTGCCGGTTTCCTTGTCTATATAGCAGACATAAAGGGAAATCTTATTGTCCTTATCAAGGCAGTTCCACAGACGGCTTGTGAACTCGTCGATGAACTGTGGAATTGCAATGCGTTCGGGCTCACCCTGGAATGTGGGAATGGGGTTGCCGTCGCAGACATAGGTGTGGATGAAATGTCCTACGCCGGGGAGAGAGGGGTAAGAGAACAGATAGCGATTGCATGTAGTGCCCTCTGCATCTGCGCTTTTCAGAATGCTCATCTCGTAGCTGAAATCTCCGTCCTCAAAGCTCAGCATGCCGCTGATGCGGGGAGTGAGATTGGGTGCATCGGGCTCGAACTCACGGGACTTGAGAGAGGTGTTAAAGTCCTTGCCTTCCTTAAGTCCTTCATAGATGGTATCGGTCTGGTCGCCGTTGGTAACGATAATCTTGTTGCCCAGGCTTCTGAGTGCGGCATAGATGATGAGAGAGGGGTCTTTCACCTTGCTCTCATCAAAAGGTCTGGTATAGAGGACGTTGTCCTCCATGGAGAAAATGCGGTTGCGGCTGTTTTCGCTTCTGCCCATGATGAAGTATGCAACGACTGCCTTCTTGCTGTCGGGAGTCTTGCCGAGGATGATGCCGCGGCCAACATAGCTGTTGCCTGCGATGAGCTTTTCGGGGGTGCTGATCTTGTAAACGTCCATTATGCTTTCTCCTTACTCAATTTTTCCGCAACCATTTCAGTTGCCCGCGGAAGCAGAATCCATTCGGCCTGCTCCATAACTCTTTTCTGCAAAATCTCCGCCGTATCGTCGGGGAGTATTTCAACTGCCTTCTGAAGGATAATCTGTCCTCCGTCGGGAATTTCGTTAACGTAGTGAACCGTTGCACCCGTCACCTTAACGCCGTACTTCAGCGCTTCCTCATGAACTCTGAGTCCGTAAAAGCCCTTTCCGCAGAACGACGGAATAAGCGAGGGGTGAACGTTAATAATTCTCTGCGGCCACTGAGCGGTGAAGCTTTCGCTTAATATGCTCATAAAGCCTGCAAGGACAATCATTTCAATGCCGTTTTCTTTCAGTATCTCGCTGATTTTTTCTTCAAAGGCGGCTTGAGAGCCGAGTTTCTTTTTGCTCACGCTTACGCCTTTGATGCCCGCCTTTGCCGCGCGCTCAAGTGCATAGGCATTGGGATTTGAGGACAGCACGAGTTTAATCTCGCCGCTTTTTATGACACTTCCCTGCGCGTCTATAAGCGCCTGAAGATTTGTTCCTCCACCCGATACGAAAACCGCTATTTTAGTCATTACTTCTCCCCCCATATCTTAAGTGCGGGAAGAAGCATTCCGCCAATTGCGTTGCCGATGATTACAACCCACAGGAAGCCGCATGCCTTTGCGGAAACGATGCCCGATGCGGCAAAGTAGAACATATCCGCAATGGAGTGCTCAAAGCCGCTGAGGATGAACACGGGGATGCAGAACAGAATTCCCATAGGAGTTTTGCTGTCGCGGAAAATGCTGACAGCAAGGTACATGAGCAGTCCGCAGAAGATGCCGCGGATGAGCGTGCTCAGCACTGCCTGCTCAAGCTTCGCTGTGCAGATTGTGAGCGCAGTTTCACCGATGCTCGGGATTGCGTATCTGACAGCCGCGCCGCAGATAAACGTTCCTATGAGGTTGCCGAGAAGTCCCAACAGCAAAAGCTGCCATTCGGCTTTGCCGTGGGCTTCGGGTATG